>NZ_JBQSYH010000020.1:0-101056 GCF_052379125.1 Halomonas sp. AOP13-D3-9
TCAATTTACATTGTCATGACCGCTTGCCTTGATATTGGGTGATTTGTCACCAACATCAGCAAGCGCCCACATGAATTACCTGATCAAATTGTTAAAGAGCGGTTTCGCTGTTTGGTTACTGTGAAAGTAACCGGCTTGCCGTTGACTTGGCTTGCCTCAGCGAGGAAGGCGTATTCTACGCATTTCCTGGTGTTTGTCAACCGCTGTTTCCAGCGAATGAAGCGAGCGGTGAATCTGCTCTAACTTCCTGACAAACCGAAGCTTTTTACACTTCATTCACCGCTGGTAACGCTTGGCGTCCCCGGCAGCGGATGCGTACTTTACGGTTTCACGGCCGGGTTGGCAAGGGCTGTTGTGAAATAACTATCAAAAAGGGGGTAGAAAAGTGCTAGCTGCTAGTTTTGGCCTTACGCATAACGGCTAATACAGGGCCTGAAGCCACGTAGGCACCAAACAGCAATAACAACATTACCGAAGGTTCAACCGAGATCATAACGAAAGCCAGAACGATGGCCAGCAGCACAACAAAGGGTACCGGCTTCTTAAAGTCGAGATCTTTGAAGCTGTAGTAGCGGATATTGCTCACCATTAGCACGCCTGCCGCTGCAACCACTACCAACATCAGTAGTTTGAAACCAAAGGCGTCAGCATCAAAGCTATGAAAAGTCCACACACTGGCCGCTACTAACGCTGCGGCGGAGGGACTTGGCAGTCCGATAAACCATTTTTTGTCGACACTGCCAATTTGAACATTGAAGCGCGCAAGGCGAAGCGCTGCGCAGGCTACATAGAGAAAAGCCACTACCCAGCCGGTCTTACCAATGTCCTGCAGAATCCAAGTAAAGGCGACTAGTGCCGGTGCCATACCGAATGAAATCATATCGGCCAAGCTGTCGTACTCAGCGCCAAACTCGCTTTGCGTATTAGTCATTCGTGCGACACGACCATCCAAGCCATCCAGTACCATGGCAATAAAGATGGCAACTGCCGCCGAGGTGAACTCACCATTAATACCAGCCACCACCGCAAAGAACCCGGCAAAAAGTGCCGAAGTGGTAAATAAGTTAGGCAATAAATAGATACCCCGACGACGAATCTTTTTGCCGTCCTCTACAGTCTCCTCGACCACTTCCGTCTCACGTAAGAAGGCCGCCGCCAAGTCCTCATTACCGCCTACTTCTGACTGATCAGAACTATCTGACTGATCGGCATTGTTTGACTGAGCACCATTAGGCTGAACACTACCTGATTGAGTACTGTCTGGCTGAGCAGAACCTGGCTGTGAAGAGCCCTCCTGACCTGGGCTTGAGTTTGGCTGATCCGAGCTAGCATGCTCTTGATAGCGAGCGTCCTGTGTCATAGGTTTCATCCATTAAAAGTGAAGTCACGGGAACAGTGATCGCTTTCATTCTACACGGTGAGTGCTGCCCAGCCAGCCAATTGCACCTAGGTATAGGCAAACATAAGCGTAAAAGCGAACGACCATACAGCCATCCATAAAAAGCGCCGCCTCCATGCAAACCATGGAAGCGGCGCTTTCACTTCATTTAAAGTGTTGCACTACGGGCACTTAGAGCGATAACACCTTATCACCCCGAGCAATACCCGAGACCCCGGTACGGGCGACCTCTAGAATACCCACTGGCGCCATGGCCTGCAGGAAGGCATCCAGCTTGCCCGCATCGCCAGTAATCTGCACGGTGTACAGGCTCGGCGATACATCGACGATCTGAGCACGGAAGATATCCACGGTGCGCTTCACCTCATCGCGGGCCGCACCTAGCGCTTTCACTTTCACCAGCATCAGTTCACGCTCGATATGGTTGCCCTCGGTGAGATCCACCAGCTTGACCACATCAATCAGCTTATTGAGATGCTTGGTGATCTGCTCGATGACCCGGTCATCGCCCACGGTGGTGACCGTTAAGCGCGAAAGCGACGGATCTTCTGTCGGCGCTACGTTAAGCGTTTCAATGTTGAAGTTGCGCTGAGAGAACAGCCCGACTACACGTGACAGCGCACCCGGTTCATTTTCTAACAGAATCGAGATGATATGACGCATCAGGTACGCTCCGTTTTAGACAGCAGCATGTCACGCATGGCACCTAACGGCACCTGCATCGGATAGACGTGCTCAAAAGGGTCGACCTTCACGTCAAGGAACACCAGCTCATGCTTATCAGCAAAGGCACGCTCTAGCGCAGGCTCCAACTCGTCAAGGGTATTGACGGTAATCGCGGTAAATCCATACGCCTCAATCAGCATATGAAAGTCCGGCAGCGACTCCATATAGGAGTGGGCGTGACGCGATTTATAGTTCAAGTCCTGCCACTGACGCACCATGCCCAGCGACGCATTGTTAAGATTGACGATCTTAACGCCCACCCCGTACTGCTTACAGGTGGAGAGCTCCTGCATCATCATCTGGAAGCTGCCTTCACCGGTGACACACACCACGTCATCATCCGGGTAGCTCTGCTTGATACCCATGGCGGCGGGGAAGCCAAAGCCCATGGTGCCCAAACCACCTGAGGTAATCAGTCGGTTGGGCTTATCAAACTTGTAATACTGAGCGGCAAACATCTGATGCTGGCCAACATCGGTGGTCACGTAGGCTTCGCCTCGGGTTACCCGACAAAGCTCTTCGATCACTTCCTGCGGCTTAAGCGCCTCACCCGCCTTGGAAGGCTCGTATAGCTTGCCCTCTCGGTCGGCGCGCCAGCCATCTATCTTCTCCCACCACTCGGTGAGTGCTTCAGGATGGGCAATTTTGTGCCCCTGCACCAAGCTGATCATCTCATTGATAACGCTGGAGGCCGGGCCAACAATCGGTACATCGGCACGCACCGTTTTAGAGATCGAGCTTGGGTCGACGTCCACATGGATGATTTTAGCTGTCGGGCAGAACTTCGAAGTGCTGTTGGTTACACGGTCGTCAAAGCGCGCCCCAATGGCAATAATCAGGTCGGCGTGGTGCATGGCCATATTGGATTCATACGAGCCGTGCATGCCCAGCCAGCCCAAGCACTGCCGGTCACTTTGTGGATACGCACCAATGCCCATCAGCGTGGTGGTGATCGGGTAGCCCAACTGCTTGACCAGGTCGGTCAGGCCTTCGCTGGCTTTGCCCGTTACTACACCGCCGCCGGTATAAAACACCGGACGCTTGGCTTTGAGCATCATCTCGACGGCTTTTTTGATCTGCCCCGTGTGACCACGCGTGACCGGGTTGTACGAGCGCATCTTGACCTTTTTCGGGTAGACGTACTCATAGCGCTCGGTGGGGGCAGTCATATCTTTTGGGATATCCACGACCACCGGGCCTGGCCGACCGGTAGACGCCAAGTAGAAGGCCTTTTTGAGCACTTCCGGAATTTCCGACGGGTGACGAATCGAGAAGCTATGCTTCACAATCGGGCGCGTCACACCGACGATGTCGGTTTCCTGGAAGGCATCTTCACCGATCAGGTGGCTAGCCACCTGGCCACACAGCACTACCATGGGAATCGAGTCCATGTAGGCGGTGGCAATACCGGTAACGGCGTTGGTGGCACCGGGGCCTGAGGTGACCAGTACGCAGCCGGCTTTGCCCGAGGCGCGAGCATAGCCATCCGCTGCGTGAGTCGCCGCTTGCTCGTGACGCACCAAAATGTGCTTCACCTTGTCCTGGCGGAAGAGTGCATCGTAAATATGCAGCGCTGCACCGCCGGGGTAACCATAAATGTATTCGATGCCCTCATCTTGCAAGAAGCGGGCGATCATATCTGCGCCGGAAAGCAGTTCCACTGTATTTCTCCCCTGAAGGTCTCGAGTGCGATCCGTACCCAACTGGGCACGGTGTCGAGTGCGGCGGTATGCCGCTGTCGGCCCTTGCCGACACCTGATGCCAAACCCTGGCAGGAGGCCCGGTTAGGGCCTGCACTCTTATCACAGCAGTTCGCCGTGTCGGGGCGTTGGCCAGGTTGGGCGGTTAGCCCAAGCCCGGAAGTCCTTCGGCGGGTAGAGGCTTTCGCCTACCCTTCACGCGGTAATTAGGGGTTGCCCGTTGAGTCCGCGCCCGCAAATCAGGAACCGACAAGATTCCATTAGCAGCCCCGCCCTGTCAACCGCCATTACTCGCTGAATGCGCCCATGAGCCCTTTTTCGGCTCAGAGTTGCGGTCATCCAAATACGATTCCCGGCGCACGAGACCAATGTCTAAGCCGAGAAATTCGCATATCGTCTGTGCGGTTGTGTAATATTTTAGGTGACACGATTCATCTAAATTTCATTTCTGTCACTTACAGCACTGTGTCTCGAAGTGCACCTCCGAGGAAACATCGCCAGCATTTATTTGCTTCTCATAGGCTTTCTAAATTCAGCCTACTTCGAGATGGTTAGCACTCATTAGGTGAATCGAGTCACCCATTAACGAACGGTCAGATAACTGACCTACCACAACAACAAGTAGCGCGAGGAAAAGCTCATGTCACGCATTGTGCAATGGTCCGTTACTGTGGCACTAGCCGGCTTCCTGTTCGGCTTTGATACGGCAGTAATTTCTGGGGCCGACAAGCCCATTCAAGCTCTATGGGGCCTCAGTGATCTGCAGCATGGTCTGTTGATCATGTCGATGGCTTTATGGGGCACTGTACTTGGCGCAGTCTTCGGTAACTGGCCCACCGATCACCTTGGTCGACGCATGACTCTGCTGTTGATTGGTGTTCTGTACTTGATATCGGCGATAGGATCCGCTGTGGTCACCGACCCCTGGGTCTTCGCCCTCTTCCGCCTTATCGGTGGCATTGGTGTGGGCGTCTCTTCAGTCGCCGCCCCGATTTATATTTCCGAGATAGCTCCACCTCGACATCGTGGTGTACTGGTGGCCATGTACCAGTTCAATATCGTCTTCGGTATCCTTATGGCGTTCGTTTCCAACTATGTCATCGGCAGTATGATAGAGGGAGATATCGCCTGGCGCTGGATGCTGGGTATCGAGGCCGTTCCGGCTCTGATTTACACTCTGATGATTACCCGTGTCCCTCGCAGCCCACGCTGGCTCATCCTCAAACGCAATGACGTCGAAGAAGCAAGTCGCGTGCTGCGGTTGATCGACCCAGACGTGGATGTTGATGCGGAAATTGCCACCATGCGAGCCGCCGAGAACGAAGAGCGCTCTGCTAATGCACGCTTCTTCTCTCGCCGCTATCGGCTGCCGATCCTACTTGCCTTTCTGATCGCCTTCTTCAATCAGTTATCGGGCATCAACTTCATCATCTACTACGCGCCACGCGTGCTTGAGGCCGCTCAGCTCGGCAGCCAAGCGGCACTGCTCTCCACCGCGGGCATTGGTTTAGTCAATCTGGTCTTCACCATGATAGGGATGTCGCTGATCGACCGGTTCGGACGGCGCACACTCCTGTTCATCGGTTCAGCAGGGTACCTGTTGTCATTAGTTCTAATCTCACGTGCCTTCTTCACCGATTCCCTGGGCGGTATCGAGGTACCGCTGCTACTGGCCCTGTTTATTGCTGCCCACGCTATCAGTCAGGGGGCGGTGATCTGGGTCTTCATTGCAGAGGTGTTCCCCAACCATGTGCGTGCTCGCGGTCAATCCTTTGGCAGCTCAATCCACTGGGTCTTCGCAGCTTTGATTACCCTGGTCATGCCTTGGGTGCTGGGCACTTTTAGTGGTGGCCCGGTGTTCGCCTTCTTCGCCATCATGATGTTGCTGCAATTAGTATTCGTGCTGATCCTGATGCCGGAAACGCGCAATGTTTCTCTTGAAGAACTGCAAAAACATTTGGTAGGTAACGACGTTAAACTACGTAGGGTTCATCTATCAGGGGCCCGAGTTAAAGTCTGATAACCTCCCCCAAGAGAAGCCAAAAAAAGCCTCGCCAGCAAAGCTAGCGAGGCTTTTTATCTACTCAATTAGCCGAAGTGGCAGCTCAATTACGAGCTAAACACCAGCTTGCCGTCTTCCGCGTTGATATGAATGGTATCACCTGGGGAGAATTTGCCTCCCAGCAGATCCTGCGCCAACGGGTTCTCGATACGGCTTTGAATGGCCCGCTTAAGTGGTCGCGCACCATATACCGGGTCGAAGCCAACGACTGCCAATTGCGCCATCGCTTCAGGACTCACCTCAAGCTTCAGGTCGTGTTCGGCGAGGCGCACTTTTAAGCGCTCAAGCTGAATACCGGCAATCGCCTGAATCTGCTCTTGGCCCAGGGCGTGGAACACCACCACTTCATCGATACGGTTGATCAGCTCAGGCCGGAAGTGGTTACCCACCACCTCCATGACCATGTTTTTCATCGCCTCATAGTCGCTGTCTTTATCAGCACTAACGTCGCCGCCCATGCGCTGGATAATGTCCGAGCCCATATTAGAGGTCATCACGATCACGGTATTGCGGAAGTCCACCGTGCGCCCCTGACCGTCCGTTAAGCGGCCATCCTCTAATACCTGCAGCAGAATATTGAAAACATCCGGGTGGGCTTTTTCCACCTCATCCAGCAGCAGCACCGAATAAGGCTTGCGGCGGACGGCCTCGGTTAAGTAGCCACCCTCTTCATAGCCGACGTAGCCGGGAGGTGCACCAATCAGGCGAGCCACGGAGTGCTTCTCCATAAACTCCGACATATCGATACGTACCATCGCCTCTTCGGTATCGAACAGGAAGTTGGCCAGCGACTTACATAGCTCGGTTTTACCCACCCCGGTGGGGCCGAGGAACAGAAACGAGCCGTTAGGCCGGTTGGGATCGGAAAGCCCTGCCCGAGAGCGACGCACCGCGTTAGCGACCGCCTCGACGGCTTCATCCTGCCCAATCACCCGCTGATGCAGCGCCTCTTCCATACGCAGCAACTTATCGCGCTCGCCTTCCAGCATTTTGGATACCGGAATGCCCGTCCAGCGGGAAACCACCTCGGCGATCTCCTCTTCAGTGACATTGGAGCGTAGCAGCTGGTGGCTGGAGGTATCCGCTTCCCCCTCGCCGCTTTCAGCAATTCTCTTCTCGAGCTCTGGAATCTTGCCGTACTGAATTTCCGACATACGGCCCAAGTCGCCCTGACGGCGGGCCTGTTCCAGGTCAATGCGCGCCTGCTCAAGCTCGGCCTTAAACTGCGCAGCCCCCTGAATACTGGCTTTCTCGGCTTTCCAGATTTCATCCAAGTCGGCGTATTCGCGCTCTAACTCGTGTATTTGATTATTAAGTGCTTCCAGGCGTTTTTTAGTCGCTTCATCGGTCTCTTTCTTAAGCGCTTCCCGCTCCATTTTGAGTTGGATCAAGCGGCGATCAAGACGATCCATCGACTCTGGTTTGGAGTCCAGTTCCATACGAATCCGCGAGGCGGCCTCATCGATGAGATCGATGGCTTTGTCAGGCAACTGACGATCGGTGATATAGCGTGTCGAGAGCTTGGCCGCGGCAATAATAGCGGAGTCGGTAATATCCACGCCGTGGTGAACTTCATAGCGCTCTTTCAGGCCGCGCAGAATGGCCACGGTGTCCTCTTCGGAAGGCTCATCCACCAACACCTTCTGGAAGCGGCGCTCCAGCGCGGCATCTTTCTCGATGTACTTGCGGTACTCATCCAGGGTAGTCGCCCCGACGCAGTGCAGCTCGCCGCGCGCCAGGGCAGGCTTGAGCATATTGCCCGCATCCATGGCGCCTTCGGCTTTGCCCGCGCCGACCATGGTGTGCAGCTCATCGATAAACAGGATCACCCGCCCCTCTTCCTGGGAGAGCTCTTTGAGCACGGCTTTTAGGCGCTCTTCAAACTCACCACGAAATTTCGCGCCGGCGAGCAGCGAGCCCATATCCAGCGAAAGCACGCGTTTATCTTTTAAGCCTTCCGGCACTTCACCGTTGACGATGCGCTGGGCCAAGCCTTCGACAATGGCGGTTTTACCCACGCCCGGCTCGCCGATAAGTACCGGATTATTTTTAGTACGCCGCTGCAGCACTTGAATCGTACGGCGAATTTCATCATCGCGGCCAATCACCGGGTCGAGTTTGCCGTCCAGCGCGCGCTGGGTCAGATCCATGGTGTATTTATTGAGCGCTTCACGCTGGTCTTCGGCGTTGGCATCATCCACCGTGGCGCCGCCGCGTAGACTATTAATAGCGGCCTCAAGGGATTTGCGGTTAATCCCTGAGTCTTTCAGCAGTTTGGTAATCGCCGAATTCATTTCCAGCGCTGCCAGTAGTACAAGCTCACTGGCAATAAACTGGTCACCGCGCTTCTGCGCTTCGCGATCGGTTAAGTTGAAAAGCTTGATGAAATCCCGCGATGGCTGCACTTCGCCATCGAACTGCCCCACCTTGGGCAAGTTATCCAACTGCTGTACCAACCCATCGCGCAGGCGCGAGGGGCTGCCCTCGGCTTTTTCAATCAGGGCTTTAATACCGGTGTCTTTGGTGTCGAGCAGGGCTAGCAGCAAATGCGCTGGGTCTAGCTGATTATGGCCGCGGCCCACGGCCAGCGACTGCGCTTCGGCAATCGCGCTCTGGAGCTTGGCGGTAAATTTATCAAAACGCATGGAATTCCTCCTGGGGTAGCCGTGCGTTTGGACGCACCGCGTGACCCGATAACGTGTCATTAGACGTGCTAAATCACTCTTAGCTTGACAAGTTAAATGGCGTCAGTTCGACGCTTTTCAAGAGGTGGCGGCGTAAACCGCTGGCTTAAAGGAAGCTTTTATTAACGTTAATTGATCCAGATCACGCTGGCCATACGTCCTGTCTTACCACCATCGCGACGGTAGGAGTAGAAACGCGACTCGCAGGCGGTGCAGAAGTGGCCGCCGCTAATGTGATTGACGCCTAGCGCCTCTAAGCGAAAGCGCGCCAGACGGTATAAATCGGCCATGTAATGACCCAGACGGTAAGGGCTATGGTCAAAGGCGTCAGCGGTATCTGGATGAACGGCAACAAAGGCGCCGTAGACTTCCGGCCCCACTTCAAACTGGGCGTTAGAGATCGCAGGCCCTAACCACACCAAAATATCGTCGGGATCCGTATTCATGGCGGCAATGGTCGCCTCAAGCACACCGCCCGCCAGACCGCGCCAACCAGCATGGGCCACCGCCACCTGGGTACCCGCGCGATTGCAGAACATCACCGGCAGGCAATCGGCTGTTAACACTACACAGGCATACTCACTGGACGTGGCAATGGCCGCGTCCGCGTCGGCAGCCTCGGACTGATAAACCTGTTGCACGCGGGCGCCATGGGTCTGGTTCAGCCACAGCAGAGGTCGCTCGTCGCCTATTTCCTTTTGCAGCAAACGACGGCAAAGCGCCACATGATCAGCATTATCGCCCACATGTAAGGCGGTATTAAAAGCGGCAAAATCACCCTGGCTAGGCCCTGATTCCCGGGTCGTCACAAAGGCGCGTACGTTAGTCGGTGCAGGCCAGTCCGGCACTAAAAGCGTCGGCCGTAAATTAATGGCATCGCTCATCGCATCGTCTCATTATCTTCGCGCAGGTAATCCAACAACATTAACAAATCATCGGGGAGGTCTGCCTGAAAGGTTAATGTTTCGCCACTGACCGGGTGCTTGAAAATTAATTTACGCGCGTGCAGCGCCTGACGGGGAAACTCACGCAGGATCTCCTTCAACGGCTCCGCAGCACCCGGCGGCAGCTTGGCGCGACCGCCGTACATGGGGTCACCAATTAAGGGATAACGGGCATGGGCCATATGCACGCGGATTTGATGGGTGCGCCCCGTTTCCAACTTGCAGCGCACGTGGGTATGAGCACGAAAGCGCTCAACCACGCGAAAATGGGTAATCGCGGGTTTGCCCGATGCGGTTACCGCCTGACGCTTACGATCTTTAGGATGACGGCCAATAGGCGCGTCAATGGTACTGCCCGATACAGGTTTACCAATCACCACTGCATCATATTGGCGTGACACGCTGCGCGCCTGCATCTGCTCGACCAGCGCGGTTTGCGCAGGCAGCGTTTTGGCTACCATCATCAAGCCGGTGGTGTCTTTATCCAAGCGGTGCACAATACCGGCACGGGGCACTTCAGCAATCGCCGGGTGATGGTGCAGCAAAGCATTTAACAGGGTGCCATCAGGGTTGCCTGCAGCAGGATGCACGACCATTCCCGCCGCTTTGTTGATCACCATCAACGTCTCATCTTCATAGACGATATCCAAGGCAATATCTTGCGCCTCAAAGCGCGTATCGTCTTCGATGGTGGCCTGCAGCGCTAGCACTTCATGGCCATGCAGCTTGGCTTTCGGCTTGGCGTGAGCGCCATCAACGGTTAATTCACCGGCGTTAATCCACGCTTTTAAGCGCTCGCGGGAGTAATCGCTGAACAACTCCGCCGCCGCTTGGTCTAATCGCGCACCGGCTAACGTAGCGGGCACGCGGTGCGTGTCTTCAACTGTTCGAGACATGAAAAACCTCTTTAAGACGCAAAAACCCCAGCAAGGCGAAAAATCAGCCCCCGCTTGGAAAAATAAGCGTTTACGACACCCGACGAAACGTCGCTAAGCCTGCGTTTTAAGCCGAGGTGTTTTATAGTGGGCGGACTGCGACCTATTCTACCATTTCTACTTATGGCCATCGCCGCTTTTTGGTGATTGAGGCTTGTTAGCAACGAGGATGATGATGCGCGTTTTTTCAGCTGCCAACCGCTTTGGCGTTCTAGCCCTAAGCCTTGCCCTTTTAGCGGGCTGTGCGAGTAATGACACCAATGAAGAAGAGGAAGATGAATTTGCAGGGGTGCAGGAGCGTGAGCTCTATGAGTTGGCCCGTACGGCGCTAGACAGTAACCGCTACCCAATTGCGATAGAGCGCTTGGAAGCGCTTGATACGCGCTATCCGTTTGGTGCACATGCTGAGCAGGCGCAGCTTGAGTTGATCTATGCCTACTATGAAAACAGTAATTGGGAAGAAGCTCGAGCGGCTGCCAGCCGCTTTATTCGCCTTCATCCTGACCACCCGCAAGTGGACTATGCCTACTACCTGCGCGGCCTTTCCGCATGGCAGGCTGGCCGCTTCAGCCTAGAGCGGCTGCGCCTGATTGATATTTCAAAGCGTGATATTGGTGCTTCACGGGATGCTTATAATGACTTCCGAGAGCTGATTCAGCGTTATCCACAGAGTGAATACGCCGCTGACGCCCAGCAACGCATCGTCTACCTGCGTGAGCTAATGGCCCGCCATGAGCTCCATGTTGCCGATTATTACCTACGCCGTGGCGCTTACTTAGCAGCCGTTGAACGTGGCCGCTGGGTGATCGAAAACTACCCCGAATCCAACGCTACCCGGGATGCCCTAGCCACCATGGTGGAAGGTTATCAAGGCCTCGACATGGATGACCGCGCCAACGAAGTTCTTGCGGTGCTGCGTGAGAACGCGCCCGATCATGAGCAGTTGCAGGGCAGTCGTTTTGTTCCCAAGCACTTAGGCCAAAATGATTAAAACTTGACGGTACTCAACCACTAAAAGTTGTACAGCATCTACTTATCTGACCACGCTTCGGCGTGGTTTTTTTATTCAAAAAACCCAACCAATTGATTTATAAAAACAACATAAGAAAAACCAGTAGCCGTAGAATAAACAATGTTTTCTATACAACAACTGTACAACGATATATAATTTGTTCGTCTTGCACAATAAAGTGCCTTAACGGCACCTCAGGGAGCAATCAATGTCGTTTTTTAAAGCACGTTCCAGCAACACCAGAATTAGCACGCGCTTAACGCTCGGATTTGCTGCCCTCCTTGGGCTGCTGGTTCTGTTAACCGCCGTAGGTATTTATCAAGTCAATCAAATTGACCGGGATTTAACCACCATCAATGATGTTAACGGCACCAAACTTGGGTTCGCCGTGGACATGCGCGGCAGCGTGCATGATCGCGCGATTGCCCTGCGCGACATAGTACTTGTCCAAGACGATAGCAAATTTGATGCATTGCTCGGTGAGATTGAGAGCCTCAGTAACGATTACGAGACGGCGTCTGAAGGCGAGCACCAAGTAACTAGCGAGTATCCTAGTGGCCAGGAAGAGCAAACTATTCTGGCCAGTATCGATGCCCAAGCCGCTACAACCCTCGAATTGACACAGCAAGTTATTGCCGCCCGCCAAGCAGATCAATTTGCCGATGCAGAGACTTTACTGCTCGAACAAGCAGGCCCTGCATATGCCGAATGGCTTAACCGAATTAACCAGTTTATCAGCCTTCAACAACAGTTAAACGACGCCACCACAGCGACCGCCCGCGACACCGCCTCCGGCTTTCAAATGCAGATGTTGGGGCTAACACTCTTTGCGTTACTGATCGGTGGCTTGATCGCGGTGTTTTTATCTCGCCAGCTGCTACGTGAATTAGGCGCCGAACCCTACGAAGTCAAAGCCTTTGCGGAAGCGATTGGCCGGGGCGAGTTAACCAGCCAGGGGCAGCTCAAGAAGGGTGATACCCGCAGCATTATGGCGTCGCAGGTTGCCATGGCGCATCAGCTACAAACCATTGTGACCCAGGTGCGCGCCTCTGCAGAGGCGGTAGCCAGCAACAGTGAGCAAATTGCTGAAGGCAATAACGACCTCTCTTCACGGACTGAGCAGCAGGCCAGCGCGCTAGCCGAGACCGCCTCTGCCATGGAGCAGCTTAACAGTACCGTCAAGCTCAACGCAGATAACTCCGAGCAGGCTAGCAAAGAGGCCTCCAGCGCCTCTAACACGGCCAAACAGGGTGGCGAAGCGGTCAGTCAGGTCGTTGCCACCATGAACGATCTTAATAAGAGTTCACAGGAAATTGCCGGTATTATTTCTACTATTGATGCAATTGCCTTTCAAACCAACATTCTGGCACTTAATGCCTCGGTCGAAGCTGCCCGGGCTGGGGAGCATGGCCGTGGCTTTGCGGTGGTCGCAGAAGAAGTGCGTAAACTTGCCCAGCGCAGTGCCGATGCCGCAAAAGAGATCAACAACCTTATCTCTAGCAACCTGGAACGGGTCACCCATGGCAACGAGCGTGCCGAAGAAGCCAGTAAATCGACCGAACAGATCGTCGCGGCTATCGAGCGGGTGACCAGCATTATGCAGGAGATTAGCCACGCCAGCGCCGAACAGAGCACCGGTGTGCAGGAAGTGGGTCGAGCGGTGACCGAGATGGATCAAGTCACCCAGCAGAACGCTTCCCTGGTCCATGAAAGCGCCACGGCTGCCAACAACTTGCGCAAAAACGCTCACTCGCTGCTCAACGTTATGGAGGTCTTCAAGTTGCCGAATAGCCAACAAAACGCAATGCCGTCGCGTGCTGCATTGGCACCGACACCTGCACGCGCTACTGCCTCGAACAGGCCCACACTGCCTGCCGCGAAACGTCAGCAGTCAGAGCCTGAGTGGGAAAACTTCTAAACTAATAACTATTTTGGCCGATAAGGTAAAATAGTTTAGAAAGAAGCGGCTCCTAATGATTAGGGGCCGTTATTTATTGCCCTCCGAGGTTACGATGAAATCCACCCAAAGCCTGTTGATGGTTTTTTTGTTACCCATCTTAATGGTGGTATTGCCTGCCCTACTACTGCTGTCAATCGCCATGAAGGTGCTGGAAGAGCAGTCAGTACAAAGCAACCTCTTACAGTCCAACGACTTAGACACTTTAGTTCAAATGGCGACCTTTGACCGCCAGCTTAGCGAATTGCATCGACGTATCACCAACTTATTGATCGATACTGAAGAAACAGAGCTCAGTACTACGCAACGCTATGCAGCCTACAGTGAGATTGCCCAAGAACTCACCCAGATCGGCCAACGCGTGGACAACCTGGCGACTTCCCCCCTGCTTATCGATTTAAGCCAAGACAGCGCCACCGTCCTTCAGCGTGCATTCCGGCAATATCAACGTTTTGTCAGTATGGCCAATGAGTCGGCAGCGCGAGAGCTGGGCGACCCCGCCCGGTTCATGACAGAAGCGCAAACCCACTTCAACACCTTTACGCTGTTTTCCCAGCAAATATTTGAAGCCTTAACACTACGTGCCAAAGAGCGCCATAACCTTTCATTTGATGCGCTTACTCGCTCACACCACACCACCATATGGCTAGGCATTGCCATGATGGGTGTGCTTATTAGCGCGGCATTTTTTGCCTCCTGGCGCATCAATAAACGATTGATGGTGGTGGGCGATGCCATTTTAGCGCTCTCTAAGCGCCAAGAGCCGCTGCCGAACTTCCACGCGATTGAGCAACTGAGACAAAAACATAGTGGCCCCTTGAAACGCATCGCCACCGCGCTGGTCACGCTTAGGGAGGCTGAGCAGCAGCGCCGTGAAGCCGAGCAGAAGATTCACCGACTTGCCTATTACGATACGCTAACGAAGCTACCCAACTGGCGGTTGATGAAAGAGCACTTACAGCATTCGTTGGAAATCAGCCATCAATCCGGCGTATACGGTGCGCTTATCTATATCGATGTGGATGACTTTAAGCGCATCAACGACGGCAGTGGCCACAATGCTGGCGACACCATTTTGCAAAATATCGCTAAACGCTTAAGTTCGATTCACCACAATGGTTGCTCGATTGGTCGCATCAGTGGCGACGAGTTTGGCATCATTATTGATGAATTAGCCACCGACCAACTCGAGGCCGCCGAAAAAGCCGAGCTATTCGCCGAACAGATACGCCACTTGCTTACCCAGCCTTACACACTGAACGGCACTCACTGCTTCCTCAACCTCAGCCAAGGATTGGTGCTATTTAACTCGCTTGAGAGAAGCGTCGACGATCTCTTCCAGTATGCCAATGCAGCGGTACACCTAGCTAAGAAAACGGGGCCAAACGCTATTCGCTTTTATGACCCCGCTGTTCAAGCAGAGCTAGAAGCAAGAGCCGAGCTTGAGCGCGATCTGCGCCTGGCGATTGGTCGCGATGAGTTTATACTCGTCTATCAAATGCAGGTAGACAATACAGGCCGCCCGATTGGCGCTGAAGCACTGATTCGCTGGGAGCATCCAACGCGTGGATGTATTTCGCCGGGGGTATTTATTCCACTCGCCGAAGAAACCGGCTTAATTGTGCAGATAGGCACCTGGGTGCTTCATGCCGCCTGCAAACAACTCGTAGCCTGGCAAGCGTTTGAACATACAAAAGAACTGTTGTTGGCCGTTAACGTTAGCGCCAAGCAGTTCCAACAGCTAAATTTTGTTGAAGAGGTTTCTAATGCGTTAGAAACCAGCGGAGCCCCTCCCCACAAGCTCAAACTTGAACTCACCGAAAGCAGCGTGATTGGCAAAATAGAAGAAACCATTGCCCGTATGCATCAGCTCAAAGCTCTGGGCATTAGTTTTGCTATGGATGACTTCGGCACCGGCTACTCATCATTGCAGTATTTAAAACGCCTGCCACTTGATCAAATAAAGATTGACCAATCCTTCGTCCGTGATCTTCATCAAGATACCGACGATAGGGCAATTGTGCAGACCATTATCGCCATGGGGCGGGCACTAAACCTTAACGTGATTGCCGAAGGCGTGGAGACCCGCGAGCACTGGCGCTACCTAAACCAACACCAGTGTCATGCCTACCAAGGCTACTATTTTTGCAAGCCAGTAGCGGCGGAGGAGATGGCAGGCTTATGCCTCGCCCCTCCTCCTGCAATGGCATAGCAGCCTGCCAAGTACCGGTTCCCAAGTACCGGCTCCCAAGTACTATGCCCGACTTAAGCGCCCGGCTTACTCGCCCGGCTGCCAGCCATTGACGATGGGATAGCGGCGGTCGCGACCAAAGCCTCGCGGAGTGACCCGCACGCCAATGGGCGCCTGGCGACGTTTATACTCGCAGCGGTCGACAAGCTTCACCACTTTATAGACATCTTCAGCGTCAAAGCCGGCGGCGATAATCGCTTCCGCGCTCATATCACCTTCGATGTAGCTTAATAGGATAGCGTCGAGGGTATCGTAATCAGGCAAGGAGTCGCTATCCTGCTGATCCGGCGCCAGCTCGGCGCTGGGTGGGCGCTCGATGACCCGCGCAGGGATCGCCGGAGATTGGGTATTGCGCCAGCGAGCCAAGCGGTACACCCAGGTTTTATAGACGTCTTTAATGGCATTAAAACCGCCCACCATATCCCCATACAGCGTGGCATAGCCCACCGCCATTTCGCTCTTGTTACCGGTGGTCAGCACCATCAAGCCTTTTTTATTGGAGATCGCCATCAGCAGCACGCCGCGACAGCGCGACTGCAGGTTCTCTTCGGTGGTATCTCGCTCAGTGCCCGCAAAGCTCTCTGCCAGCGTGCCCATAAAGGCTTCGACCATGGGCTCAATCGGCATGATCTCGTAGTGCACGCCAAGCATGTTGGCCTGCTCTGCAGCGTCCTGTTTAGAGATATCCGCGGTGTAGTGGTAGGGCATCATCACCGCCTGCACCCGCTGTGGGCCCAGTGCATCTACCGCAATGGCCAGTGAGAGCCCCGAGTCGATGCCGCCAGAAAGCCCCAGCACCACGCCATCAAAACCGCTCTTGTTGACGTAATCACGTAGCCCAGTCACCAGCGCGCAGTAGAGGCTCTCTTCCGGCTCTACCTCGGGATCAATCTCGCCGGGTTGGGGTTCCCACACCGTCGCGCTGGTTTGCAGGAACTGAATCGGCATTAGGCCCGCCTGCCAGTAGGGCGCCAGCACTTGCAGCTCACCGCTGGCGTTAACGCAACAGGAGCCACCATCAAACACCAGCTCATCTTGGCCACCGATGGTATTCACATACACAATGGGAAGGTGCGTGTCCTGGGCGTGCTTCTCCAGCAGGCGCAACCGCTCCGCGGGTTTGTCCTGGTGATAGGGTGACGCATGCAAAGTGATGAGCATCTCAGCCCCCGCGTCTGCGGCGGCTTTAACCGGCACGCCATCCCACAGGTCTTCGCAGATGACAATACCCAGTTTGGCCCCTTTGTGCTCATAGACGAGCGTTTCAGTGCCCGGCGTGAAGTAGCGCTGCTCGTCGAACACTTGATAGTTTGGCAGCGCCTGCTTGGCGTACTCGGCCTCCCACTGGCCATTGTAGAGCAGGCCCGCCAAGTTATAGCAGCGGCCTTCGCGTACACCGGGGTAGCCAATAATCACCAGCACATCGCGGGCAATTTTCGAAGCCATTTGTGCGCGGGCTTCACGCAGGCGGGTTTCCATTGAGGGCCGCAGCAGCAAATCTTCCGGCGGGTAGCCCGACAAAAAAAGCTCAGGAAAGACAACAATATCCGCCCCATGCTCAATCCGCGCTTCGCGCACTGCTTCAATCGCGCGTGCGGCATTGCCGGGAATATCCCCGACCAGAGGATCAAGTTGGGCCATTACCAGCGTTAAGTCTTGCATGGGCGTCAAAATCTCTTGAGAATCTTTAAAATAGGGTTACACCGTCATAGCCGTATTGTCCCGCAAGGGCCGCCAACTGGCAAAGGCTGCGAGCCTTTACCAATGCCTAATACCTAGATTCCCACCTTGGGAGACACAAAAGGATGAACCTCTTGATCATTCGGCTGATTATCTTCGCCGTTATATTTTATGCCGGTTTAAAACTCTACGGCATCTACCGGCAACGCAAGCTTGAGCATGAAGCGCAGCATAAAAAAGTCAATCGCCACGAGGGCGGCAAAATGGTGCGCTGCCGCTGGTGTGAAGTGCACGTTCCTGAAGACGAAGCGCTGCGCGACCAGGAACAGTGGTTCTGCTCTGGCGCCCATCGTGACCGTTTTCTGCAAGAGCAGCAGGATAAAAACGGAACCCCTTAAGCTTGTACTGGCCTTAAGCTTGTATTAGCCGCTCTGGCGTGGGCTGGTAAGGCGCGGGGTCAATCAGTGGCTCGCGCCCCAGCAGTTGATCCACAAGCAAATGGGTCGAAGCCGGCGCCAATACCAAGCCGTTGCGATAGTGCCCGGCATTAACGAACACATTCGGCCATTCCTGGAGCGCGCCAATAAACGGTATACCCGCAGGGGATCCAGGCCTTAGCCCGGCCCATTGGTACGCAACCGGGCACGTTGCCAACGCAGGTAGAATGGCTTCAGCGCTCTGCTGCAAAGACGCCAGCGCCTCTTCATCGGTGCTCTTATCAAAACCCGCCTCCTCCAGCGTAGAACCAACTAGCAGCAGGCCGTCCGCGCGGGGAATAATATAGCGACCATCTTTTAACACCACGCGCTGAACGAGACCTTTAGGCGCTTGATAGGCAATCATCTGCCCTTTCACAGGCCTTACCGGCAGTTGCACATTCAGCTGGGACAATAGCTGCGCGGCCCAGGCGCCGCCACACACCACGATACGTCCCGCTTTGAATGACCCTTGGGAAGTCGCCACACCTTCCACCTGGCCACCCTTTTGAATAAAACCGCTGACCTCACACTGCTCTTTCAGCGTTACCTGGGGCATCGCGGCTAACCGCGCCTTCAACGCTTTGGCTAAACGCGGGTTGCGCACGCTGCCCAGCGTCGGCATCCACAGCGCGCTGTCGCCCGCCATTGCCACGCCGGCCTCTTTAGCGTGGACAAAGTCTGCCGCTACCCTTTCAAGCGGTTTACCCAGTTGGCGTGCCCAGCGCAGCGCTTTGTCGGCATCGTCCACATTTAGGTAAAGCAGCCCTTTTTGACGATACTCAGGGTCAATGCCGGTCTCTTCCAACAAGCGCAGCGCCAGCGAGGGGTACACGCCTTCCGACCAGCGGGAGAGCTGCGATATTGCGGCGTCGTAGCGCCAGGGATAGAGCGGCGAAACGATACCACCACCGGCCCAGGAGGCCTCTTTACCGCACTCACCCCGCTCCACCAACGTGACTTGCTGACCAGCATCGGCTAACTGCAGCGCTGTCATCATACCGATTACGCCGCCGCCAATAATTAAGAAATCTCTCACAACATTGTCCGTTTTGGCTTACATAAAAAAAGCGTGGCGTCGCCTAGGATGTCCTATTAACGACACTGTGCTCACAACTGGTAAAGGAGAGTGAGCATAGCGCGGGCGATAACAAGGTCAAGTGAGGAGAGGCGATGAACGGTTGCCACATCAAGACGCACACCACACCTGAAAGCGGGTTCACACTGCTTGAGCTACTGATTACGCTGTTGTTGGTGGGTATTATCGCCGCTTGGGGGCTACCCAGCTTCCAAGCCTTGGGGCAGCGAACGGCGCAGAGTAGCGCCGTAAATCGATTGCAAAGCGCGTTTTCATTAGCGCGAAATACGGCGATTAGCCAACGCCGCCAGATCACTCTTTGCCCAGCCAATGAGAACCTCAGGGCTTGCACCCATGACTGGAGTGGAGAGCTAATGATCGTGCTAGGGGATAAAACCGATAGCATCACCGAAGACGATATTCTGCGCATTGTTCCCAGGCAACAGGGCACGCAAGTGGCCTATAGCCGGGGTTGGTCGCGCATCCGTTACAGCCCGTTAGGCTACACCAGCGGTTACAACGGCAGTTTTGCTATTTGCTCTGTCACCGGCGCTGAAGATTTGCAGGGTAAAAAGCTGGTGCTCAGCCAGTTAGGGCGGCTGAGAATTGATGAAGCGCCTATCGACTGTTAATCATTAGGCGCTTCACCTCGTCCACCGCGTTTAGGCAAACGGGTTTTACCCGGCAATACCGTCTAAATAGCGCTCAGCGTCTAGTGCCGCCATGCAGCCGCTGCCCGCTGAAGTGATCGCTTGACGATAAATGTGATCCATCACATCGCCGCAGGCAAATACACCCGGCACGCTAGTGGCCGTCGCGTTACCTTCCAGGCCTGAAGTCACTTTGATATAGCCACCGTTCATTGCCAGTTGGCCTTCAAAGATGCCCGTATTGGGGCTGTGGCCGATGGCAATAAACAGCCCAGGCGCGTGAATCTCTTTGCTTGAGCCATCCTGGGTGGATTTAACCCGTATCCCTGTCACGCCCGAGTTATCGCCGAGCACTTCTTCAACTTCCTGGAACCACTCAAGGGCGATTTTGCCTGCCTCTGCTTTCTCAAACAGCTTATCTTGGAGGATTTTTTCCGCCCGCAGGGTGTCACGGCGATGAACCAAGGTCACTTTAGACGCAATGTTTGACAGATACAGCGCCTCTTCCACAGCGGTATTACCGCCGCCCACGACAATGACTTCCTGGTTGCGGTAGAAAAATCCATCGCAGGTAGCGCAGGCCGAAACCCCCTGACCCATAAACTGCTGTTCGGTGGGCAGGCCCAGGTAACGCGCGCTGGCCCCGGTGGCCACAATCAGGGCATCGCAGGTATAAACACCGCCATCACCCTTTAAGGTAAAGGGTTTTTCGCCTAGGCTAACCTCGTTGATATGATCAAACAGCACTTCGGTATTAAAGCGTTCGGCGTGCTGTTTCATGCGCTCCATTAACTCCGGCCCTTGTACACCTTGGGCATCACCCGGCCAGTTATCCACATCGGTTGTGGTGGTCAGTTGGCCACCCGCCTGAATACCGGTAATCAGCAGCGGCTTTAGGTTTGCCCGTGCGGCGTAGACAGCAGCCGTATAGCCTGCCGGGCCGGATCCAAGAATTATCAAACGCTCATGACGAGTTTCCATGACACCACCTTGTAAAGATTTGACTGATAGCTTTGTCGATAGCTGTGTAAATAGCTTTATAAAAAATTAGCCACAGAGTCTGCCTGAAATGGTGCCAAGTACAAGCTATTGCAAGGTTTCGTCTACGCTATTAGGCGAAGAAACCTTGAAAGCGGCTGTGCAAAGACGCATGTATTCTTACTATGGTAAGCCATACTAGAAAGGAAGACCGTGACCGTCGCGCCTAGTGAATGTTAAGTCACTAAGTATCCAGCAATAAGAGGAGAATGGCATGAGCAAGACACCCGATACGCTGAGCACCCTAGAGGTTGGCAGTAAAACGTATCACTACTACAGCCTGCCCCAAGCGGCCGAGACACTCGGCAATATTGACCGGCTACCCAAAACGCTCAAGATTCTACTCGAAAACCAGCTGCGCTTCGCCGACGACGAAAGCGTAGATCAAAAAGACATGCAGGCCTTGGTCGACTGGCAGACCGAGGGCAAATCCAGCCGTGAAATCGGCTATCGCCCAGCGCGGGTATTGATGCAGGACTTCACCGGCGTGCCTGGCGTGGTGGATCTCGCTTCCATGCGCGCTGCGGTAGAAAGCCTGGGCGAAGACCCGGCAAAGATCAATCCGCTCTCCCCCGTCGATCTGGTGATTGACCACTCGGTAATGGTCGATAAGTTCGGCAACCCGGCAGCGTTTCAAGAGAACGTCGATATTGAAATGCAGCGCAACCGCGAGCGCTACGAGTTTCTGCGCTGGGGCCAGCAGGCGTTTGATAACTTCAGCGTTGTGCCCCCCGGTACCGGTATCTGCCATCAGGTCAATCTGGAGTACCTGGGCAGAACGGTGTGGATCAAGGACGAAGACGGCAAAACCTTCGCTTACCCCGACACCCTCGTCGGCACCGACTCACACACCACCATGATCAACGGCCTGGGCGTATTAGGCTGGGGCGTGGGCGGCATCGAAGCTGAAGCGGCCATGCTCGGGCAGCCGGTCTCAATGCTGATCCCTGAAGTGATTGGCTTTAAACTGACCGGCAAGCTACGCGAAGGGATTACCGCCACCGACTTGGTACTCACCGTTACCGAGATGCTGCGCAAAAAAGGCGTAGTGGGTAAGTTTGTTGAGTTCTACGGCGACGGCTTGAAAGACCTGCCGCTGGCGGATCGCGCCACTATTGCCAATATGGCCCCCGAGTATGGTGCTACCTGTGGCTTCTTCCCGGTGGATGAAGAAACCCTGAACTACATGCGCCTGACCGGGCGTGAAGATGAGCAAGTCGCGCTGGTGGAAGCCTATAGCAAAGCCCAAGGGCTGTGGCGCGAACCCAGCGACGAGCCGATCTTTACCGATGCGCTGCAACTGGACATGACCGAGGTAGAAGCCAGCCTGGCTGGCCCCAAACGCCCGCAGGATCGCGTGGCGCTGAAAGACATGGCGGCGGCCTTTGATAAGTTCCTGCAGGAAGATACCAACGCGGACTCCACAGCAAAGGGCAAGCTCTCTTCTGAAGGCGGCCAAACCGCTGTGGGAGCGAAACGTAGCTTTGCACATGACACCAGCCAAGCCGTTAAGCTTAATGATCAGGACTTCAGCCTCGACCCAGGCGCGGTGGTGATTGCGGCGATCACCTCCTGTACCAACACCTCCAACCCCAGCGTGATGATGGCTGCAGGCTTGTTGGCGCGCAAGGCTCGAGAAAAAGGCTTGAACACCCAACCCTGGGTGAAGACATCCCTGGCTCCTGGCTCCAAAGTAGTCACCGACTATCTTGCCGCCGCTGGGTTAAACGACGACTTGGATGCCCTAGGCTTTAACCTTGTCGGTTACGGCTGCACCACCTGTATCGGCAACTCTGGCCCACTGCCGGATGAGATTGAGAAAGCGGTGAACGATGGCGATCTTGCCGTCGCCTCGGTGCTTTCCGGTAACCGTAACTTCGAAGGCCGTGTTCACCCACTGGTGAAAACCAACTGGCTCGCATCACCGCCCCTGGTGGTGGCTTACGCCCTGGCCGGTAACGTTCAACGCGACCTAACCAAGGAGCCAATTGGCGAAGGCAGTAACGGCGAACCCGTCTACCTAAAAGATATCTGGCCCAGCCAAGCCGAGATTGCCAGTGCCGTTGAGCAGGTCAACACCGCCATGTTCCGTAAAGAGTACGGCGCAGTGTTTGAGGGTGATGACGTCTGGAAAGCAATCGACGTGTCAGAAAGCAAAGTCTACCAGTGGCCGGAATCCACCTACATTCAGCATCCGCCCTTCTTTGAAGGCATGGGCCGCGAGCCGGATGCCATCGAAGATGTGCACAGTGCCCGGGTACTCGCCATGCTAGGCGACTCGGTGACCACCGACCATATCTCCCCTGCGGGTGCCATTAAACCCGACAGCCCCGCCGGGCGCTATCTGCAAGAGCACGGCGTTAAGCCGGTCGACTTCAACTCCTACGGCTCGCGCCGGGGTAACCATGAAGTCATGATGCGCGGCACCTTCGCCAACGTGCGGATCAAAAACGAAATGCTCGATGGTGTAGTAGGTGGTGAAACACGCCACGTACCCAGCGGTGAGCAGATGGCCATTTACGATGCGGCTATGAAGTACAAAGAGGAAGGCAAACCGCTGGTCGTGATCGCCGGTAAAGAGTACGGCACCGGCTCCTCGCGTGATTGGGCGGCCAAAGGTACCCGCTTGCTGGGCGTTCGTGCCGTGATTGCCGAATCCTTTGAGCGCATTCACCGCTCTAACCTGATCGGCATGGGCGTTGTACCGCTGCAGTTTGCCGAAGGCGAAAGCCGTCAAACGCTGGGATTAACCGGCGATGAAGAGATTTCGATTGCCGGATTAAGCGACCTGACGCCGGGTGGCACGGTCAAAATCGTGATCAAAAATGCCGATGGGGAACGTAGCGTTGATGCCAAGTGCCGAATTGATACGGTAAACGAGCTGGCTTACTACCGTCACGGTGGTATCCTTCACTACGTGCTGCGCAAGATGATCGGCGCAGCCTAAAGGGTAAAAACCTACCAATGCTTGCGTGCCCCCACTTCGGTGGGGGCTTTTTTTATCCGAATGCTTAAAAAGCGCGACGACGGTAGGTACGGTAATCCGGCGACCAGGACGCTTTTTCGATCAGCTCGCGCAACGTCGTACCGCTGGTTTTTAACGCCACACCATTCTGCTGCGCCTGCGCCGCCACTTCAAAAGCAATCGACTTGCTGATATCGCGAATACGCGACAACGGTGGCAGCAATGCACCCTTGCCCTCTTTCACCAGCGGCGCTTCACGGGCCAGCGCCCGCGAGGCGCTCATTAGCATCTCGTCGGTGACTCGGTTGGCACTGGCAGCAATCACGCCCAAACCGATACCTGGGAAAATATAGGCGTTGTTGCACTGGGCAATCGGGTAAGTGCGGCCATTGTAAACCACCGGCGCGAAGGGACTGCCGGTGGCCACTAACGCCTGCCCGTCGGTCCAGCGGATAACATCCTCCGGCACCGCCTCTGCTTGGGAGGTAGGATTAGACAGCGGCATAATGACCGGATGTTCACAGCCCGCATGCATGGTGCGCACCACCTGCTCGGTGAAGATACCGCGCTGGCCGCAAACACCGATCAGCACTGTTGGTTTGATCTGAGCAATCGTCTCTTCCAGCCCCTGGCCATTCCACTCCGCCACTAGCGAAGGGTCGTGGGCTAAACGGCGCTGGAAGTCACGCTGCCACTCTTGATCGCTGGTCATCAAGCCATCGCGGTCAACAACGAAAATGCGCGCCCGTGCCTCGCTCTCGGTCAAGCCTTCGGCTTCCATCGCGACGACCACCTGCTCGGCGATTCCACAACCCGCCGAGCCGCCGCCCACAAACACCACACGCTGCTGGGCAATGGTTTCTTCCCGGGCCTGGCAAGCCGCCATTAGCGTACCCACTACCACAGAAGCGGTTCCCTGAACGTCATCGTTGAAGCAGCACAGCTCGTTGCGATAGCGCTCTAGCAGCGGTACCGCATTGGCCTGGGCAAAATCCTCAAACTGCAGCAGTACGTTAGGCCAGCGACGCTTCACAGCAGCAATAAATTCCGCCATGAAAGCATCGTACTCTTCTTGCCCTACCCGCTCGTGGCGCCAGCCCATGTACATGGGGTCATCCAGCAGCGCTTTGTTGTTGGTGCCCACATCAATCATGATCGGCAGCGTATAGGCGGGGCTAATACCGCCACAGGCGGTATACAGCGCCAGTTTTCCAATAGGTATACCCATGCCACCGATGCCCTGGTCGCCCAGGCCGAGAATACGCTCACCGTCCGTCACTACGATCACTTTGACGTTATCTTTGGTGGCGCTGCGCAGAATGTCATCCATATGTTCGCGGTCAGGGTAACTAATAAACAGGCCGCGGTGGTTACGATAAATATTGGAGAATTCCTGACACGCCTGCCCCACCGTCGGGGTGTAAATAATCGGCAGCATCTCTTCTAGATGCTGGGAGACCAAGCGGAAATAGAGCGTTTCGTTGTCATCTTGAATGGCACGCAGGTGAATATGCTTTTCAAGATCACTATGGCATTGCTGGTACTGGCGATAGACCCGCTCCAGCTGATCTTCGATGGTTTCCACCTTTTGTGGCAGTAAACCAATCAGGTTAAACGCCAAGCGCTCCTGCTGAGTAAACGCGCTGCCTTTGTTCAATAGCGGCATTTCGAGCAAAGAAGGACCGGCGTAAGGAAGGTATAGGGGGCGTCTACTCTGGGTAGTCATAAGCACTCTCTTTTTTATGTCAATCACTGCTGCAATGCAGCAACATCGGGCGTTTGCGGCGTTTGAGCGTAATGTAACATGCTCCTGCGACAAAGGTGGAAGAGAGAGGCCATGTTGATAAAAAAACGCCTCGGTTTAGGAAACCTAAACCGAGGCGTGATGCCGCTATTAAATTAGCGATCTAGCAATGCCTTAGCTCGTTTTAGCGGTGGGTTTACGCCCCTCCACACCAGCGAAGAAGAACGGCCGCAGCTTAACGCCAAACATGTTGCCCGCAAATGCCGCCACCAGCCATACCCAACCGTGCAGGCTGCCAGACGCAATACCGCTGAAGTAAGCGCCAATATTGCAGCCATATGCTAAGCGCGCCCCGTAGCCCAGCAGGAGGCCGCCAATGATCGCGGCTAAGATAGATTTCAACGGAATTTTGAAGTTAGGTGCAAAGCGCCCCGCCAAGCTGGCCGCAGCCAGCGCGCCCAGCATAATGCCCACGTTCATCACCGTGGTAATATCGCTCCATACGCTGGCCTCAAGGGCCGCGGCATTGCCCGGAGACTGCCAATAGCCCCACTGGCTGACATCGCCGCCCACCAGTTCAAAGCCTTTAGCACCCCAAAGCGCAAACGCCGAGGTAATCCCCCAAGGGCGTCCTGCCAGCGCCAAAGTAGCAAAGTTCAGCAGCGCCAACGCCACCGCGCCCGCCACTAACGGCCAAGGCCCTGTCAGCCAACGCTCATAACCCTGTTTATCGACGTTAGGCGCCTGCTCTAACTGACCGTGGCGACGCTTCTCCATCACCCAGGTAAACGCCGCAATAGCCGCAAACAGCACCAAGCTAATGGCCACGCCCCCGCTTACCCCAGCGACGTTGACCAGTGATACCGGCTGAAAAGCGGGCAAGCTCTGCCACCAGGCAAAATGTGCGGAGCCAATCACCGAGCCGACAATAAAGAACACCAGCGTAATCAACATACGAGCGTTACCGCCGCCTGCGGTAAACAGCGTGCCCGAGGCACAGCCGCCGCCCAACTGCATGCCCACACCGAACAGGAATGCCCCCACCAGCACGGAGATACCAATCGGCGCCACAAAGCCCGACACCTCGTTACCAAACAAGGTGCCTGCCCCCAAGGCAGGGAAAAATAGCACCACGGCAATCGCCAGCATGACCATCTGGGCGCGCAGGCCGCGCCCGCGCCGCTCGGTAATAAATACTCGCCACGCCGAGGTAAAGCCAAATGCCGCGTGATAAAGCGCCATACCAAACAGCCCACCGACAATCATCAGCAGGCCAATATTGGCGTCAAACACCACGCCCACCAGCAACGCGCCTAACACAATCGCCGCCGTGGCGATCAGCGGCACGCGATAGCTCTGCGGCGCAGCAACCGTCATTGTAGACATACATTCACCTTTAGCAGCACCAAAAGCGCCTGTTAGCAAACAGGCGCTTTTGGAAGACATGGACAATAGTTATAAGCCTAACGATAGCTGTAGAGCGCGGAAAATTCTTTATTGAAAGGTGCTTATAGCTTTATGGAATATTCGCTAGCTTTCACAGGAACGTACTCGTGGAATGAGCCTGCTGTTTAGCCGTTGGTGCATGCGTTCACATGCTTCAGGGTATTTGGACGCTATAGCCCGCCTGGATTGAATAAACCACATACACATATCCTGACTCTTCCAGGGTTATGGGAACCGTCAGTGCAAAGCGGGAGGCACAACTGCTCCTGAGGACGGCGTGGTATTGGTTGCTGCATGCATGAGACTAAGTATTGATTGTCTTTGTGTCTGTCTCACCCTGGTTAAGTATCCTATGTAGCTTGGCCCGCCCCAGGTAATTGATCATCGGTAATGCCAGCAGGCTCGAAGGGGCGGTGGGTAAGGCGCCGATAGCGAGGAGTACCATAGCGGGGATGGACCACTTCTTTTGGCCAGGCTTGTAAGCATAAGATATCAATGCGAGTCCTGAGAGGACGGAGGCCCCACAGCCCAGCAGATAGGGATAGAGAAACTCGGCATTATTGTGAGTGGTATATAGCAACCCACCGCCGGCAACCAAAACAACATAAAGAAGAACACAAGCGACGCCGATATCCGGACTGACCTCCTGTTGGTGGATGCCACGCTCATTCAGAAAGTCAAACAAAGGGGTTTGGAGCACCCCCACATGCTTCGTGTGTACGATTCCTTCCTTCGCACTCATCCCGAACAGCTGCTTGTTGTTGGCATTGCGAATTTCGCCAATGCCGGCTTTACTGGGGTCATCGGTCTTTCGCCCACTCTTTGTTCTGAGTATTAGCTTTAGAGAGTCATCATGGCTCACTAGCCGGTCATACAGCGATTGGATAAACTCAATGTCAAAAGACTTTTTAAAACTTAATGGAAACACGCAAACGCCCCTTAAAATGGTGCCGAGCACCTAACTGTCGATTGAATAGATAGCTTTCAGTTATGTGGCTGATTTCAGATTTATCGTCAGATCTGGCTGATTATCGAATAGCATTTTCAGTAAAGAAAAAGCCAAAAGTCCGACGGGCATATAAAGCATAAAGCCGAGTCCGCCGAATGAAAGGGAGACGATAAGCCCTACGATGATGTAGGGCACCATAAAGACAAACATTGCCTTTCCGAATCGCTCTTTTTTCTTCATAGTGCTCGTTAGTAGGTCCTTGTCTTCGGTTCCGATCAATAGATCGCTTTCACAATGCGGGCAAGTGGCCATATCGGCTTTCAAAAGTTCGGTAATCCACTGTGACTCCTCGCAAAAACAACAGCCACATGCGGGGCACTCAAAATCAATGCTTTCAATTAAGGCTTTATCTTGCTTTTCAATAGGTGCTTTTTCATTCACTGCTTTAGTTCTCCTCTGCTGGGTTATTGATTCAATACCGTCGAGCATGCTCTCGGCCTGACATGCCTATTGCTTCAGGCCGAAAGTGACGCTTCCTCGCCATAGACCTCGGCGAAGATGGCTATGATCGGCCGTTTTGGCTGCAGAGCACGACGCTGTTTGACCTCTTTTGAGAGACGCGTAAGCTCTGCGCTAGGCTTGGCCCACTGTTCCTCGGGAAGGGATTCGACCACTCATCAAGGCTCGCAAGCAGGGTCTTCTGACCGGCCCTCTGGATGGCGCGGATTTCCCATTTGGCACGATGAAAAGGAATCGTCCATAGGTCGATGATGTGCCACAGGTACCACATCGTGACCTTGAACAGGCCTATGTCGCCCTCGCGGTAGCGGCGGTGCAACCGGCGCCGGGCATTGTGGAAGTTGTGCACGCCCTCGTAGGGCGGATCACCGGGACGATGTAAGCCGTGCGGATCTTGGAGTTCCTCGCGGGTGTTGACCACGTATTCCATTTAAGCCCGCACCGCTTCCCAAAGCCCCAGCGCCAATGCCATGCCGGGCTGTGATAATTCAAGAAAATACTGCTGCCCTGTTTCAGGCTCGATAAAGCCTATTCCCAAGCCATACTGGCGCTGCACACCGTATTCGTCATACCCTGCGCTTGAGCCGCCACGCTCTCCCAGGGCACGATGATAGGCGGCTTTCCGTCGCCCGGCGCAAAGGCTACCTCGCGATGCTGGCGTGTACGCGAATAGGGGGCATGCGCTTAAGCAGCGTATTGATCCAAACAATACCCAGAATAAACACCCATAAGAAAACGATATAGCCCCCCACCCCATACAGCTAAGATTTGAGAATCAGGCGGAAACCCTCCAACAGCCCCCCATGTGATTAAAAAAAATATTAGAATACATGTAGCTAGACCACTAAAAACATGTCCCACAGTCATCAAACTCTCGGGGCTAGCCCCCTGGCGAAGATCCATCGTGACATCATCATGGCGCACATCAATATGGGCCATATCCACCGCGTGCTCACTATCGGTGGGTAGTGGCAAGGGGCTAAAACAGTACTGTTCGCCCCCGGCACGGCTTTCCCTTTCACCTGCACGCATCGGGGGAAGAGCTTCTTTAGGTTGGGTGTTAAACATTTATCGTGAACTACCGCGCCTAAAGGGAAACGAAGGATAAGCCTGTTGGCTTGCGGCAGGCACGGCCACCCCAAAACGCTTTTCGATATCGCCCATTTCAATAAATTGCTCGCCGCGCTGGTAAGCCGCGCGCAGGTGTTTGCTAAGTTCATTAACAGCCCCCGAAGGCTTGGCCCATTGGGATTCGGGTAAGGGTTTTGACCACTCGGCCAGCCAGTCACTGGGTACGGCTTTGGGCAGGATATGTTTCGTGCGGTATTCGGTGTACCAGTGGGCGAAGCGGGCATGCTCCCACCGCTGCTTGCGCCGAAAGCGCCGCCACCGGGCGGGGTCGTTGGTGCGTTCGCACTCGGCTTTTTCTTGGGCCACGTAAGCATCGTACCACTCAAGCCCCCACTCCCTTGCCGTGGGCGTAATAGCTTTCGGCCCTTCCTCCATAAAGGTGCGGATATATTCCCACTGGGCCAGTGCCCCCGGCAGGCCACCCACACTGCCAATAATCCCTGCCCCGGGCAAAGAGTAGCCGGGCCGCTCCGGGTCGGGGGCCAGTAGCGCAAAGCTCCAGCCAAAACCGGTAATGGCGTTCGGCGTCAACGTCGGGCTATAACCCGCCACCGCAACAATATCCTCCCAGGGGACTAAGACAGTGCGGCGCTCGCGTTTAAAAAGGCGTGAGATAAAATCATAGATAGTGGGGTAAACATAAAAAAGCGCCATGACAATAATGTGGAATAGTACGATCCCAAGGGGAAAGCTTTCCTCCGCGCCTATCAACCATTCACTGGCCTCAAAAATGGCAAGTGGACCGGAGACAGATGACACACCCATAAGCCCCACCCCCATAAACCAGAGATTTTCAGGCGCAGGCAGCCAGAAGCGGCCAGAGGGTGCCACGACAAACGCCACTTCACGGCGCTGGCGATTCAAGCGTATAGGGGGGGTGCGTTTAAGAAGAGTATTCGTAAAAGGAATCGCTGGGTTAAATACGAAAAGAAACACAAAATATAGACCCACAAAAAAAATTACAAAACTATATATGTGACCATCACCTCTTATGGTGAGAAAAAACAGCATCAGCAGCCCTGAAAAAAGCATGAACAAGAAGCCAGATGTCAACGTATACCCCGCCGTTATCAAACCTTCCGGGCTTACCCCCTGGCGCAGATCCATGGTGACGTCATCATGGTGCACATCCAGTTGGGCCACATCCAGCGCGTGCTCACCATCGGTGGGCAGTGGCAGAGGGCTTAGGCAGTACTGAATGCCGCCTGCGCGACTTTCTCGTTCGCCAGCGCGCATCGTCGGGAGGGCTTCTTTAGGTTGGGTGTTAAACATTTATTGTGAACTACCGCGCCGAAACGGAAACGTGGGATAAGCCTGTTGACTTGCGGCAGGCACGGCTACCCCAAAGCGCTTTGCGATATCATCTATCTCGATAAACTTCTCGCCGCGTTGGTAGGCGGCGCGCAGATGTTCGCTGAGCTCAGCCACTGCCTGGGAAGGCTTGGCCCATTGGGATTCGGGTAAGGGCTTCGACCACTCAGCTAGCCAGTCACTGGGCACGCCTTTGGGCAGGGTATGTTTCGTGCGGTATTCGGTGTACCAGTGGGCGAAGCGGGCATGTTCCCATAGTCGCTTGCGCCGAAAGCGCCGCCATCGGGCGGGGTCGTTGGTACGCTCGCATTCAGCTTTTTCACGGGCCACATAGGCGTTGTACCACTCCACGCCCCACTCCTTGGCGGAAGGGGGCATGGCGTCGCTCTCTTCCATAAAGTGGCGAATATACTCCCACTGAGCCAGTGCCGCTTGCACGCCCTCGGCACTCGCTATGATTCCAGCGCCAGGCAGAGAGTAACCGGGTCGCTCTGGGTCTGGGATCAGGAGCGTAAGACTCCAGCCAAAGTTGAACACTTCTTTCCGCGCCAACGAAGTGCTAACACCCGCTATCGCGACTAACTCTTCCCAGGGCACCAATATCGTGCGGCGATCACGCTTACAAAGGTGTTCGATAAGATCGTAAATCGCGGCGTAACCGAAAAGAAGCGCCATAGCCATGGCATGGAACAACACCAGCCCAAGGGGAAAGGTTTCTTCCGCTCCTACCAACCATTGACTAATATTAAAAATGGCAATTGGCCCGGAGACAATTGACATCGCAATAGGCCCTAATCCCATAAACCAAAGGTTGTCAGGAGCAGGCAGCCAGAACCGGTCAGACAGCGCCAAAACAAACGCTACTTCACGGCGTTGACGATTAAAGCGTATGGGAGGCGCTCGCTTAAGCAGGGTATTAACGAAGGGAATTGAAAGGTTAAATACAAAAAGAAACAGGGCATACAGCCCTGCAAGACATAGTGTGAGAGTTTCTACGTATTCAAAGCCGTCTATAGGAACAATTAAAAGTAAAAATAAGCCTAAACAAAATATTAACAAAAAACCAGAAGTCAACATATGCCCAGCCGCTATCAAGCCATCTGGTATTGCCCCCTCACGAATATCCATAGTGACGCTATCGTAGCGAACATCTAAACGCGGCAGAACATGCGCTTGCTTATTTTTAGTAGGTAATGGCAACGGGCTTATGCAAAACCTAGCGCTTTCAGTACCTTTTTCTCCTTCACCAATGCGCATTAGGACATGGGCATCTTGAGGTATCATTTCAAACATATAAACCTTTTGGCATCGTGTTGCTCTGGCGTTGTTGGTTTCAGACAACACCATTTTAAAAGATATGACTGTATGGTTGCCACGAACACAATGAGCTTTATCTCTGAGCTAGGCCAGCTCCTTGTTCAGCTTGGCCCAATCGGTTAAAAACAACCCGGCAAGTTCATAACTAATGTGTATTTACTCTTCTGGGGGTATGGGAACCGCAAGTAAAAAAAGCGCGCTGACACCCCAGTTCGGATCTCCCTATAAGGCATAGTTACTAAACACCTTAAGCTCCCGCTCGTGATACGGAACGTTTGGCAATGCCTTTCTCAGGTATTGGATATTTTCGTCAAAATTATGCGGCTGACAATAAATGGTGCTATAAAAAAAAGTCTCTATTCCATCTCGTGAATATCAGTAAAACGTAAGCCAATTAAATTCCGCTTACGCCAAGCTACAATTTCCTCGGCTTCCATCCATTCTATTTCTTTATGTTGACTTTTATTATGCTTCGTCTGTTGCGACCCCATCATCCCTGCCATCAGCCCCATCCCCAATGGCCCAATACCCGCAATCACCAGAGAAGGATCCATCAAAATCAGCACACCCACGATGGGCAATAAAATAATCGCAGACCATTTCAGGAAAGAAGCCGCCGCAACCTCTTGTGGTTTCCATGAATACTCCTCAGCCAACGTTTCGGTAAAACGGTAGACGAGGATGGTGGAGTGATGGGTTATGCTCATTGAAAGCAATATGAGTATCAGGAACATCCCCCCCCAACTACCAAGGAAACAGGAAGGGCTCCCTCAGCAAGGGAAGCAATATGGAAACCGAAATAGCCACCACCAAGACTAATGAGGGCCATTACGATTAAAGAAAAATTAGATCCTGAAGTATCATAATTACGCGCTCTAATTTGCCATGCCATGACCGCTGGTTCATCACCATGCTTCCAGGGTATTTCGGGAATATAGTCCTGCTTGGGTTGAATAAACCACATACCTGTATCCTTACTCTTCTGGGGTTATGGGAACCATGAGTGCAAAACGGGTGGGCGCGCTAACTCCTTGACCATTCTTACTATTAGGTTCGCGCGTATCCCAATAACCAAACAGGCATACTTAAAAATGCAGTGTTTTATAGTATGTCGACTTTCCCTTCTTCATACTCCGCATCAGGTAGGTGTGCTTTAAAACATTGAATACGCTCATCCAATTCATCTTCATGGCAGTAAATAAAGTGAGTCCGTGGCCTATAGTAGGAGTTCTTGCTGAAAGGCTTCCATTGGTAGGTCAGCGCAATAATGCTGCGTTTCCGCCATACCTTGATATGCTCGGTTTTCTCCCACGTCCACTCTTCATGTCGACTATTACTCTGCTTCGCCTGTTGCGACCCCATGATCCACGCCATCAGCCCCATCCCCAATGGCCCAATACCCGCAATTACCAGGGAAGGATCCATTAAAATCAGCACGCCCACGATGGGCAGCAGAATAATCGCAGACCATTTCAGGAAAGAGGCCGCCGAAGCCTCTTGTGGCTTCCATGAATACTCCTCAGCCAACGTTTCGGTAAAACGGTAGACAATAATGGTGGTGCTATGGGTTATACTCATGAAAAGCAATATAAATAACAGGGCAATCCCTGCCCCCATTAATATTGAAACAAGGAGTGTTCCCTCAGCAAGGGAACCAACATAGAATCCGAAATAGGCTCCACCAAGACTAATGAGCGCTATTACAATTAAAGAAAAATTAGACCCAGAAGTATCATAATTACGCGCCCTAATTTGCCAGCTCATTACGGCAGGCTCATCGACATGCTTCCAGGGTATTTCAGGAATATAGTCCTGCTTGGGTTGAATAAACCACATATATGAATCCTTACTCTTTGGAAGCCATGAAAACCGCAAGTAAAAAATGGGTGGGAGCGCTGACTCACTGCTCTCTTCAAAATTAGTCCCTGAGCGTCACGATCATAGGCATATCTATGCACAAAGAATATTCATAAAAGAAATTTTTCTTCTACAATCTCAACATTTGGCAGCCTAGCTTTAAAGAAATTTAAAACCTCTTAACGTTCACCTTTTCGACAATAAACTTCTCTAATGCCGTCCGGCTCTACTTCATGAGCATCTGGATGATACCAAGGTATATTAAGCCCAATAATGTCTCTTCCTGGATAAAGATAAATTTTATCGGTATCACGCCAATCAAGCGGGTGATGTCGACTATTACTCTGCTTCGCCTGTTGCGACCCCATTACCCACGCCATCAGCCCCATCCCTAATGGCCCAATACCCGCAATCACCAAGGAAGGATCCATTAAAATCAGTACGCCCACGATGGGCAGCAAAATAATCGCAGACCATTTCAGGAAAGAGGCCGCCGCAGCCTCTTGCGGTTTCCATGAATACTCCTCAGCCAACGTTTCGGTAAAGCGGTAAACAATAATAGTGGTATTATGGGTTACGCTCATGAAAATCAACATGAGCAACAGGAACAGCCCCCCTCCCAGTAAAAATGAGCCTAACAATGATTGTACGAGTAAGGACATTACATATCCCCCCCCAAAGGCAATGAGTGACATTGGAATTAAAGCAAGGTTATCCGGAGTGGTGTTGTAATTACGCGCTCTAATTTGCCATGCAATGACCGCTGGCTCATCCGCATGCTTCCAGGGTATTTCGGGAATATAGTCCTGCTTGGGTTGAATAAACCACATACATGCAACCTTATTTTATCATGAGAACTATAAGCTCAAAACGAATAGGCGAACTGGCCCGCTGGCGCTCTTCACAAATCAGCCCTTATAAGCGTTGCGAGTATTGGAATATTCAGGCACAAAACGTATTCATAAAAAAAACTTTTCTTCCACAACATCAATTTCTGACAGCCTGGTCGTAAAGAAATTTAAAACTTCTTCTCGCTCACCCTTCTTGCAATAAATTTGTCTAACACCTCTAGGCATCATCTTATCTAAATCGGGGCTATACCAAGGTATATTTAAACCAATAATTTCTCTTCCTGGATAAAGGTAGATTTTATCGGTTTTGCGCCAATCAAGGGGATGATGTTCATTCTCACTTTTCTTAGCCCCCATAATCCCTGCCATCAGCCCCATCCCCAATGGCCCAATACCCGCAATCACCAACGAAGGATCCATTAAAATCAGCACGCCCACGATGGGCAGCAGAATAATCGCAGACCATTTCAGGAAAGAGGCCGCCGCAGCTTCTTGTGGCTTCCATGAATACTCCTCAGCCAACGTTTCGGTAAAACGGTAGACAATAATGGTGGTGCTATGGGTTATACTCATGAGAATCAAGATGAGCAGCAGGAACATCCCCCCCCCTAGTAAAAATGAGCCTAACAATGATTGTGCAAATAAGGACATTACATACCCCCCCCCCAAAGCAATGAGTAACATTAGAATTAAAAAAAGATTAGCAGAAGATGTATTGTAATTACGCGCCCTAATTTGCCAGCTCATTACGGCAGGCTCATCAGCATGCTTCCAGGGTATTTCGGGAATATAGTCCTGCTTGGGTTGAATAAACCACATACCTGTATCCTTACTCTTCTGAGGTTATGGGAACTACGAGTGCAAAACGGGCAGGCGCGCTGAGGCCCTGGCTCTCATCGCTATTGGGTTCGATCACTTTTTTTCCTGCGGCAGCGTTGGGCTTGTAAAAGGTGAAACTTAAGTGGTTTTCGCTTGATAGCAACGTTTCGGCATAGTCCACTGTAAGGATGAAAGTTGCATTTTTTGCTTGCTCACTGGCCGGTATCCAGGCCTGCCAGATTCGCACATCGTTTGGGTTATATTCTGCGTCAGCGGGTAACGCTGCGCCACGCTCCACTTGTTGAGAAGGGCTCTGCTCGAAGCTATCGCCCGGTGCCCAGAATCCGCCTCCGACGATCTCGGAGATTCTGACGGTGTCGCCCGCTAACGAAGCGGGAAACGCAATTTGCACCCAGAAACCTTCATGAGCATAGTTAATTTTCACCCCAACCGAGGTGCTATGGGATGCGCCGAGGTCGACGTCCCCCTTCACGGCAGTTAACCTAACGGAAGGTTGTAGCAGAATTTCCATCAACGCCTGCCACTCACTATTTTCGCCTTCGTCAGTCGCATCCCACTGATACTCTCCATTGCCCCAGGTGCTGGTATATAGCCAGCCGCGTATCCCTTCACGGTTATAGCGGGCGGCGAAATGTGAGGCGATCAGGTGAATAACACCCGCCGCAAACAGAATGCCCGAGACCCAGCCCCCAAGTATCCAGGCGAAAGCATTTGACCCAGCCCTAAGTGCGCCTATCATTTGAGCACTGGCTGTAAAAGCCATAGATATTCCTGCACCTGCTTTTACCAAGAGCGCTGTGCGCTCACTATCACTTGTCGCCTCTCCATAGTCACTTAGGCTATTCCACGTATCGAGCCCTGCAGAGATTGCCCCAATAGCCGACAAACCCGCCACACGGGTGGCTAATTTGGCCGCTAACCGAGCAGTTTGATTTAGCCCCTCCCCTGACCATTGAGTAATACCGGCCTTTGCTACTTCGGTCATTTTCGTTGACAGCATGACTTTCTGCTTGGCGTGCTTGCTCCAAAACGGCATGACCCATAGGCTCATTGTGGCGCCAGCGGCGAAACTGGCGGTCGTCGCCAGATTCCGCGCTTCCTCTCCATCAATGCCTTCTTGGTTAGCGGTGCGTACCGCTTCCTGAAAGTTGTAGAGGTTCAGCCCCGCAATTAACAGTGGCAAGCCACCCCCCATTCGCTCGACGAACCCCGTAAGATGTCGACGAGCCGCTCTCACGCCGCCCATGATTTTTAAGCGGTGTATTTCGCGCTGTTCGTAAAAGCCGACGGAGGCAAGATTGTTCGCACGCGCCTGATTGCCCGAATTACTACGGTCGAGAGTATCGTCCGCACCGCTGACACGCCTGGGCTCGTCGTAGGCATGCTCGTAGCGTTGTTGTTCCAGCCGTTTCATTTCAGCGACATTTCGTTGCCGCTTTGCGGCACGAATGTCTCTGGTCAGCTTCCAGGACTTTTCCCGCCATTCCCGGTGCTTAGCCTCATACTCAAGGTCAAGCACCAGTTGTGATGAGGTAACATCCGGATGGACAAGAACGACCATAAGGGGATGCAATAGTGCTTTAGTTGCTTTTGCCACAGACACTTGGCCTCTGGCACTTAAGGAAGGTAGAAAGTGGTAGGCGGTACTTTCCCAAGCTTTTTGTGTTGGCCCGTTTACCCCCACGCGCAAAGTATCAAATGCCTCTTTTACATGCGGTGCCAGGGCTTTATAGGCGGGATGACTCTGCACCTTTTCGTACTTGAGGATACCGCGAAATGCACTGATCCGCGCAGCCACGCTTGCAGCGCCAATGCCATTATCGGCGGGTTCTCCATCTTCCGTACCTTGTTCAAGAAAATGTTGTGCAATGGTTTCAAGAGCCTCGGCCAAGGCGGGGTCAAGGTTACTCATCGCAAAACCAATCAATGAGCCGCTCGCTTGATAGGTGTCATTCAACCAAGCACGGCCAGTCTGCGTAGCGCCAAGGGCTTCAATCACCATGCAACTAAATTCATGAATAGCCTGATTTTGCTTGGCATCAACGGTATCGAAACACAGCTCTTGGGCCGACAGTGGCAAGCGTTCAAGCCAAATAATCAGATCCGCTAGACTGTTTTCGATATGCGTCTGCAGCCGCTCTAGCTGTGGCACTTTTTCGGTCAGAAAAGCAATGGCCTCATCCAGCCTGACATCCAAGCGAGGAAGCTCTTTGCCATGCCATTCTTCATACTGCTCGCTATTACGATTGGGTGGGTGGGGCATGCCTAATTCGATTAGCTCTTCTCGAATCTGTGTTACGCGCCTTTGCCTAGCGATCAATGTATGATCAGAACCGTTCTCTGCCCTTTTCATTGCATCGAGCAGTTCACCAGTTTTAACGGTTATTTCTCGATAGCGCTCAGGGTCTTGGCGCACTTCATCACTAATCAGGTTATCGATATCGATCAGGCACAGGGATTTGACGACCTGCGCGGTCTCAAGCTTATGCCCGTGTTCATCCAGGAAGGCCTCAAGCTCTATTTCTCGACCAACAAGCGCCATGGCCAAGTCGTTAACAATCCCTAAATTGTCATCCAAGGCCACAAAAAGCGCTTCGTCGTGATGCTCGACGCCCGCCAGCACGCTGTCCTGAGTGATTTCAGGCTTTACCGCAAGCAGTTCATAGGCACTCTCACCCCCGCCCTCTTCTTCGCTACTTACCGGTTCCGCTTCCCGTTCAACAGTCGATACGGTGGTGGCCGTAAAACCATCAACGGCACCGTTGGGCGTAATATCGGCGACATGCTCCGCGAGCTGGGTTAAAGGCCCTACATGGGCAGAGAATGAGGTGCCGTCAGCCGTGGCGTTCAGCGCCGCCATCAGGTTTACCGGGCGCATCAGGCGCTGGCGCGCGTCGGCGTTTTCGAGCATGTGTTCGCGAATGCGATCGGTCCATTGCACCGATGAGTAGGCTAGCGCGATAGAAGCGCGCGTCGAGTACGTAAGATGAGGCGCACCACTGAAGGTCGCCCCTTCAACGCGGTATTCGTCGAGCCGCTGTTCACCCTCTTCTTCCACCCACACGTAAATCCAGCCATCACGCAGTTGGCGCAATGTATAACGGCGGGTTTCGATATCAGGATAGTCCGGTGCCTGCCCAGCAATCGGGTGAGGCGCCGAAGCGCCTGCTTCAGCGGGCGCTTCATCAATGGCATAGCGGACGGGGAAAAGGGCGACGTCGATGAGTAAGGGGCACATGCCTGTGCCAAAGGGGGTTTCATCGAACTGGGCATCGCGAGCTTGGGCCTGTGCATCCGTGTTAGCCATGGAAGACCTCGTCGGTGAAAGGTGATGCGGGATGAAGCGTCATGTCAGCAGTCTCCGCCGCTGGCGTTCGGCTCCACGCGTCTAGTTCATAAAGCTGCTCTTGTCTTGAGAGCAACGCTGGTGTGGGGTCTTGGGCAAGCCAGCGGGCATACAAGCCGTCGCTTGCGGCCATGAATCCCTCGCCCCAGCGCAGGCTTAAGCCGAGCCAAATAGCGAGCTGGCGTTCCGTACTGGCTCCCCACGCAATGGCATCGTCTAAGCGTTCGTCAAGCCATCGACCACGCCCCTCAGTCGGAAGACATTGCCACGCCTCGGCCGCATGCTCGCTAAAGTAATCCGTCAGGCGCTCCTTGAGCTGCCAGCGGGTCACCGCCTCAAGGGCCGCAAACTGGTCACGCCCCATCGGTGGGAACGTATCTGACGGCACTGTCGTCGTAGGCGCGTCACTGGGCTGAGACTGAAATGCCTGCCATTTGACGGGGCGTGGTTTGGCCCAGTTAGGCGCCCAGTCCGCCACCCACCACGTCTCAATAGGCCCCATGAGAGCTGCCGAGAGGGCATTCCCATAGCTGCTCAACCAGTGCCTGGTGACCAGGGGGTCAGCGAAACGCAGTAGTTGCTCCTGCCCGCCTTCCCCGTTAAAGGTCACCAACCGACAAAGGTGCTGGCTCAATTCACCCGTGCTTGCTTGACTGCTCAGTAATGACAGCGCGCGATACCACTCTTCGTCGCGATCGTCCGCCTCATCTACGAAGCCATTACGTTTAAGGCGCACCAGAATAGGCCCCTGATCGGCTAACGATGACCAGCGTGTCATCAGGTAGAGGGGCTCGATTTCATCGACGTCATTGCGGCTATACAAGCGTTGGAGCGCATTGGGGTAACGAACGCCATCCACCAATGCATGCGTCATCCCCTGTGGTCGTTCCATCTAGCGTGTTCCCTGGCCCGGATCTTCACAAATCTCACAGCTTGGCGGTGCCTTCAGCAACGTTTTAAGCTGGGCGGGCCGATTGACAGGCGCAACGGCCTGGTGGCTCTCTGTCTCTGCTTCCTCAGGCAACCGCGGCCCCTGCGCGGACTGACCACTACCACTGCCGGGACTCCCACCAGAGTTAATCTTGACCTGCGGGCCAACAATAGTGACGCCGCTGGGGTCGATTTTCAGGAAGCTGCCGCCTGCTTTTAGGGTGATTTCCGCGCCTGCTTCGATCACCACCTTCATGCCTGCTTTGTGATGAATCTCTTGCCTTGCTTCCAGTAACTGCGCCTGACCGACTTTCTCATGGCGGGTGCCGTCGATCATCAAGTGGTCGTCGCCATCTACTTGGGTGTGGCGGTTGTTATGTACGGTGTGGTGATCGTCGTTGTCGATCTCGCTGATGCGGTCGTTGTGCACCTTGAGGTGACTGTCGTTGCGGATCTCTTCGGTGCGGTCGTTAAGGGTTAATAGCTCTAAATCTTTCTGGGCGTGGAGCCAAATCTGCTCTTCGCCTGCTTGGTCTTCAAAGCGCAGTTCGTTAAAGCCTTCGGCCTTGTGGCTTTGGGTGCGGATAACCGTGCGAGTTTTGTGTTCCGGTAGAGGGTAAGGCGCGGTATTGACCGCGTGGTAGGTGCGCCCGGTGACCAGCGGTTGATCGGGGTCACCTTCTAAAAACGAGATAATCACTTCATGGCCGATACGCGGAATGGCGATACTGCCGTAGCCACCGCCTGCCCAGCCTTGGGCGACCCTAACCCAGCAACTGGCGGTATCATTAGGCTCTGCATAGCGATCCCACGGGAACTGGACTTTGACCCGGCCGTGTTCGTCGCAGTGAATCTCTTCGCCTTCGGGGCCGACGACAAAGGCCACTTGGGGCCCATCGACCCGGGGTTTAGGGTTGGCGGTGGCGCGCCAAGGGGCGTCGCCGGGAATCAGCGTGACCTGGTTGTGGTAGCGTGTCATCCCGTTAGCATCGCCCTGGGTCATACCATCTTCTTCCAGCGCCTGGGGCTGCTCGCCGAAGTGATGTACTTCAATGGCTTGCCAGTCGCGATTCAGGCTATCGCTGTCATGATCCATTAACGTAAAACGCAGGCCGGGGGCCAGTTCGGGGAGGTCGCTTTCGGCGCTGGCGGTAATCGCTTCACGGCGCAGTTGTTCCAGGCGAATACGGGTAAACGGTTTGCCGGAGGCGTCCTGCTTGTAGCGGCCAGGGTAGTCGTAGTGCTCATAGTCAGTTTGCTGTCCATGAGCTTCTACATCGCGACCCAGATGGTCATGCAACTGCGCATAAGCGGGGTTTTTAAAGCTGTAGTCTTTTAGCGTGGCGGACGCGGTCGCCACACGGGCAGTATGGCTGAGTTTGCGCACATGGCGGCTGGGGGCGGTGCCGCCTGCGCGGCTGTGGTAAGTGCGTTCGCCGAGGTTGGTCAGTACCTGCGGGTCATCGGCGAAGATCAGCCGATGGCTACCCTTTGCAAATTCATGGAAGTAGAACAGTCCCTCTTCGGCGGCCAGGCGCTCGATAAAGGTGAGGTCGGTTTCACGGTACTGGACGCAGTACTCACGCTCGGCTAGGTCGCGGTTTACCGCAAATCCAACATCGGTAATACCCCGCTCATCGCACAGGGTATTAATGATGGAGAGCGGATCGACCTTTTGGAAAATACGCGAGTTCTGACGCAGCGAAAGCCGCCAGAGCGCTGGGCGCAGCACCAGCGAGTAGAAGGTACGGCGATGGCCGCGGTCGCCCTGGCCAAATTCGCTAACGATACCGTGCACTCGGCGCAGCGGTTCGCCATCCTGCCAGATAGTCAGTTCTGCCTCACGATCCAGCAGCTCCGCGGCGTCCAGGCTACCATCACGGCTGGCCAGATTGAGCACCAGCTCAAAGGGTTGGGAAAGCGCCTCGCGATGAGTGAAGTCGATCACCGCGATATCCTCAACACCGGGGAGTGTTAACGTGAATTGTAGCCCCGTGGTCATATCAACTTCCCTCCCCTGAACCAGACCCAATCACTACACCGCCGCAATCCACCGAGTGGCCCGTCAGTGCTGCCGGTTTGCCGTCGATTAAAATAGTGCTTGAACCCTGCGCGATGGCACGCGGGTGCGGCGAATGCTTGGGTTTATCATGCGGCGCCAGGGGGTCTCCCACGCGGGCGACCGGCTTGCCGTCCATCATCACCGTGCCGCTGCCTGCCGTGACCGGTGTCGCTGGAAAACCATCGTGGTCGGTGCCCATATCACCTACTAATACAAACTTCTGACCCATTGTGCATACTCCTTTATTGCGGTTCCGCTTACTCATCCCACCTATTCATCCCACTTGGCGGGCGCTTCATAGCTGGCAACATCAAAAGCGTCTACGAATTGACGGCTAAAACCTGCCGCTTCGAGACTATCAATTGCCGAGTGGCAAGCGAGTGGCAGGCGTGTTTGCAGCGGTACGCCATTAAGGCTACGGCGCACCGCCATCAGCAGCCGTGTGCCGTGACCACTGCCTTTCCACTCCTGACCGATGTAGAAAAAGCGCAGTTGCCAAGCCGCTTCATCATCTGGCCGACAGGCGAGCACCATGCCAAGCGGCGGCCCTTCCCCATGGCGTAGGGCCAATAAACGTCCCTGCCAGTGGGCTACCTGCCCCTCTTCCCGCTGCAGCCACAGGCCGCGATGAACGGTGAATTCCAGCGCCCGGCGCAGGGTTTCCAGCACACTGCTGTCACGGAGTACCCAAGGAGAGTGCCCCTTAGCGTCGGCCCGGTAGACGGCCTCGATAAAACTATCGATATCCTCTTCGCGTGCGTCTTCTAATGGACGAGAACGTTTTGCTCCGTGTCGCCTCTGGCGAGCAGAGGGCTGGGGCGAGCCCGGACTAAACAGGCGCTTAAGTTTGGTCAGCATTGCCACCTCGTTCCGCGTAGAGTGCTGACGGTAGTTGGAAACCCTCAACCAATGGCCGCGTAAAGGGATTCGGCGCCCCATCGGCAAACAGGCGATAGCGCATCGTGCCGCCGTCTACGTTGAAGCGCAGCTCCAGCTCTCGTTCACTAATACTGGTGATATCGGCCTGTTCCAATAACCGGAACCACGCCCAGGGGCCATCTTGGCTAACGCTGCGTGGAGAGCGATTAATCTCACTGGGTACCATGGTGACGCGGCTTTCCGTTCCGCCGCGCAGCGTATTCGGCCAAATCATCGAAACACGCTGACTAGCACTGTGAGCATATTCGATCAGTTGGCCATCCACGCTGACCACACTGCGTCGCTTATCGGGGCTTAGGCTGATGGGCTCCAGGGCGAACTCTACGTCCAGCGCGCCATCGCGGCTAAAGTAGGCGCGACGGATCTGTTCAGCCTGCTGTATGGCCGTGTGCAGGCTATCGCGCAGCAGTGAATTACCCTCGGCATCCACTAAGTACTCCGGGGCACCTTCAATAAAGGGCTTTAAGCTCTCTTCATAAAAGGCATCTAACGTACCTTCTGGGGCAAAAAAGTCTTCAAAGTCGCTCAGCGCCACTTCACGGCTGGCATTGGGGGCGAGCGGATAACGTCCTGCCAAGCGCTCTTGATAAGGCGCTACGACATCGTCCAGCCAGCGGTGCTCCAAGTGGCGCGTTGCACTCGCCATCATCAGTTGCCAGCTCTGATCGGCCAAGTCGTGCAACATGCTGCCTACCGGCTCGGGGGTGTTGTCAGCAATGCGCTGTAGGTTATAGATCGGGTCATCACCGCGTAGCGAGAGCCGGTCTCGCACATTGATGAAAGCAGCAAGGCCGGCATCGCTCGACTCTTCAATCTCAAGCAAGTAGTCACGCAACGCCGTTACCGCGGTCTTGATCTCCTCCAGTGATGAGGGATTGTCGTTACGCTCCTGGCTGAGCTGATTAATCGGCGTGAAGGGCTGCTCAATGGCTAACGCAAGCTGGTAACGCTGTGACTGTTGCAGCGCTTTCCGGGCCTGCTCATCATCAACGGGTAGTTCAGGATAAAGGCTGGTATTGAGCTCAACGGCTGCCAATAGCCGATCAAGCGGGCGCTGTGCCCCCACCAGGGCGTCAGCCACCACGATGGCTTGATGGATATCCGGCAGGGGAACTAGTTGGGTATCGCGCAAGGCATCACGCCAGCTGACATGGTAGTCACTGACATAATGTTCGCGCAGCGCCGTTTGCAACTGCTGCTTATCGGCCTCACTAAAGTTGATATTATCACGCTGCCCCAGTACCCACACATCAATCAATGCCAGCTCTGTGGCCCGTTCCAGCTCTTGTAAAAAGTAGTTTTCAAAGCCATCTCGGGTAACCAGGTGGGGCAGACGAACATGCTCAGGGTCATCGTTTCGCGCCATAAACACGGTGTCAAACAAGGTGCCCACACTACGGCGTAAATCCAACGGTTCACCCTGGCGGTCACCGGCGGCTTTTAAGGCAGCGTATACACGCTCATCAATGGGTTGCCGCGAAAGCTCTTCCTGAGCTGCGTTCAAGCTGCCGCGCAGTGGCGCCATCGCCTGGGCGGGTCGCTGTTGCCCTTCTGCAATATGTCCCTCTATATCACTATGCGCCAAGGCATAGTCCAGATGGGTTAAGAGTCGCTCCTGAACCTCGCCCTGCTGAGGAAAGTAGCCTTGCCAGCGCTGGGCCATAAAGCGTTCTACCCGCTCTGGTTGACGACCGCTGGCGTCCGACATCATGCGCAGCACACGCAGCAGCGCCAGTTTCTCGTTGCTACCCTCTTCGGCGCGATTCATATCGTCCATAATGCCGATCATCAAGGCGGGCAGGAATTGATGCTCAAGCATGGCGAGGTAAGCGCGCTCAATCTGAGCACCAATGATATGGCCCTGATACAACCCCATATCCGCAAGGTAAGGCGTGTGCGTGCGGTATTCGGAGAACGTCTCCAGCGCATAACGCAGCCTATCTAACGGCTCTAAAAACTCATAGCCACTGGGGTCATCACTCTGAAACGCCTCGGGCTGGGTGGCTAAAAACGTTTCTGCACGCTCTTCGACGGCGGCCAGAGAGACGCTGTTCTTTTGATAGAAGTGTGCCCAGCCTCCCACCAAGCCTATGCCCATCATCAAGCACGCGGCTAAGCTGATATTGCGGGCACGGCGACGACGCTGGGTAACTCTGGCGTTATCACCTGCCAGCCCTGCTTCAGGGTAAATGACTTTCTCAAATAATTCTTCGGTGAAGTAGAGCGCGCTGCGGGTAGCGCGATGAGCAGGCTGAACGCTGTCATCCATGCCATAACGTCGGGCAGCGGCATCGACAAAGGGATCTTCGGGAACGCCTTGCTGATACACGGACGTAAAGTAAGCACCGCGAACCATCGCAGCAGTCGAGAAGCGGTCACTCGATAATGCCTCGGTCAAGAAGCCGAACAGCACATCGCGTAGCCCTGCCAACTGACGCACGAAACGGAACACAGACTCACGCTCTTCGCGGTCACGGCATTCCGACAACATCGTCGGCAATAGCTGATTCAAACGCGCCAGCATGGCGTCGTAGTCAGCTTCAAACTCCGACTCCCACTTACCTGGGGTCTCCATCGAGGCCGGGGTAAAAGTAAACCCCAGCGGCGCACGGCGGGCCTCGCGGGAGTAGTGACGAAAGAAGTCATCAAAGCCGTGCAATAAATCCATTTTGCTAAACGTCACGTAAACCGGCAGCCGGGTACCGTGGCGCTCCATCAACTCTCGCAAGCGGCTGCGTAGCAGCGCCGCATAGCCCTTACGTACCGCCACTTGGGCATGGCTCAAACGGGCGAGATCCAGCACCAGCACCACGCCATCCAGCGGGCGCTGGGCGCGATTGCGCTCTAACCAATCAACAAAGTGATCCCACAGTCTGCTCTGCAACGCTTGGGGCTCGCCCCCCTCCATAGCGCCTTGTGTCAGCAGCTCTCCATCAGGGTCGATCAACACCGCTTTATCGCCAATCCACCAGTCAAAGCCGAGCTGTCCTTGCTTGCTGCTTTGACCAGACGCCTTCATGACGTGGGTAAGCGCGAAGTTTTGGCCCGAGCGATTAATCAAGCTGGTTTTGCCCGCGTTCTCTACCCCCATGACCAAGTACCAGGGCAGGCGATAGCGGCTACTATTACCGCCGCCCAGGCTCTCGGTAATTTCACTCAATACACTGTTCAGCGAGGCTTCCTGACGCTCGACTTGCGACATAATAGGATCTTGCTGGCGTGCGTCCTCTTGCTGCCGCTCTTCATCCAGCGCCCGAAGGCGCCGTGCTAAGCGTACCCCCCATACCACGGCGATCACGGTGACCACCACCAGCGTGGCTAACATGCGATTGGTTAACGGCGCGAGCGGCATGACACCACGCACTTCCCAGCCAGGCCCCAGCCACCAAATCGCGATCAGTAGCGCTATGAGCAGTACTGCCCATAGCAGCGTTGAAAGCCGTAATAGCCCTTTGGCCTTATTGCCATGCGCCTGGGCACGATTTTGAGCTGATTGTGCCCGCGACATGCCTGGTACCCAGCGGCTTAGCTTTGATTTTAATGTTGACCACATTAGCCTTTGTCCCTCGTCCCTTTAATGATGAACATTATGAGTGCGTCTCTTTAACCGCTGCTTTAAGGCGTGATACCAGCGCAGGCTCCCAGTGCTCTAATGCCAGCTCGGTCACGCTCTGATGCAGGGTGTGGTAGTGCTGCTGCGCGAGGCTTTCTAGCCCGGTCTCGTGCAATAGGTCGGCACTGGCTAAACGCCAATAAGTGCTTTCACGCGGTGAGCGAGCAGAACTCAAGCCTTGATCGAGCACTTTTAGCGCGGCACCAATGTCGCCACTCTCCGCCGCGTCGCGAGCCTCCTCGAGACCCACCTGCCACGCATCGCTGCCATTACCAGCGGCTCCACTGCCCCCTGATGCGCTGTTATATAGCCAACGTTGGGTTTCATCGTCGACAAACTTGGTTCCGTTGTTGAATGCCAGGGCGTCGATACCAGGAAGCCGTTCGACAAAACGTTGCGCTTCATCACGAATCGCCTCCGCACAGCGTGGATGGCCAAGCTGTTTGGCAAGGCCCGCACTTAGTCGGTGCCCTTCCAGCCAGTAAGGGCTTACCGCTAAGCTGTTTTCGATCCGTTGCCAGAGTTCGCCGTCGCCACCTCGCGCAAGTGCTTCACGGTAGTCGGCAATACGGTCTGCCGACACCGGGGCTAACTCTGTTTTACCCTCCCCTTTAGCCGCTGGTAGTGCCTGTATTGCCCCCCAGACTGCGTAGCGACGAAGCCGATAGGTAAGCGGTTCCCCCGGTGACTGTTCGCTCAAAAAATCGGCCATTTTGAGCAGTGCCTGGCGATTAGAGCGTTCGTTTCCCGCCTCTAAACGCAGCTCTGGCGCTTTTGCGGGCGCTTGGTCTGAAGCGAATGCAGAGGCCGCTTGAGGAGTATCATGGCTACCGGAGGTTTGGGGTCGCTCTTGCTGTTGAGCAGCGTTACTACCGCTCACTGAAGAGGCCGACTGGGTCGGGCGCTTAGCCTCTAGTTGACGGCTGAGTTCACCCAACGCGTCTGCGGGTAATGCGTCCTGCTCTACTCGCGCCTGTAGCTCAGTCAGTGCGGTTTGGCAGGCCTCGTACTCATCTTCAGCGTTATGAAAATCAAGCCCGGCGGCAAGCTTCACACTACGCTGGGTAAATTGCTGAAATAGCCGCGGGCGCAGCTTGGCCCCACGCGGGCCATTAAAGGGGTAGGCATGCTCCCACCAGGGCTGCTCCAATGCGCGCCTTAGTAAGCGCAGTGAGAGCGCAAAGCGCACTCCGTTACCATCGTGCTGCAAGCAGTGCAGTAAATGGCCTAACACTTTCAAGTCTTTGCCACGCTGACTAAACATTTGAATAGCCAGTGTTTCAGCGGTTTCCCAGGCGACGCTAGCGTGCTGCAACGAACCGACTTTCATCATTTCAGCATCGAGTGCCAGGTAGTCGTTCGACTCTTCGAGCGGTTCACCCACCGGCTGGTCATGTTGGTTACCGGCCAGCGGTGCCAATAATGGGTCAAGATGAGCTTCAGCTGTAATACGCATAGTGTTCTCCCTTACCAACGACACGCTTCGCGTAGCGGCTGAATGAGTTGGCGGAGATCGGTAATATCAAAACGCAGCCCATCTAAACTCGGCACATCGCTACTAATAGAGACGTCATTGGCCCCCAGCAGTTGGCGAAGCGTTTCAATGGCGGGCAACCCCCGGCCGCCATTGATGACATGACCGCCGTCACGCACCCGCCACTGCTGATTTACGTTGGCGCTATGGGTGCGAAGCTGCAAATCAACACGGGCATTGTCGATAGGCTCTGGCAAATGCAGTTGAAAGCGGGTGATCTGCTTTTCACACGCCATCACCATAATGGGACGTGGCGGTGTAGTTCCCAACGCAGGGACGCTCATCAACACATCATCCCCCTCGTGTTGAACGATGACGCCTAAATCATCGCCATCGCGCCCCCTCTCCTGGCGTTCAATGGCGTACCATAAAATGGGCAGCTCTCGCTCATCAGCCGATGAGGTCGCTGTTTTAAATACGTCGTCATAACAGCTCAAACGCTCTAATCGAGAGGGCTCATCAGCGCATGCCAAAGCGTTCTCAAGCATTGCTTGGTGCTCGTCTGCTAAAGCATCCGAACTCCCCAAAACAGCGATGATAAGCAGCCCCCAGTATGACCACTGGCGGATTTGTAACGTCACTCTCATTTGGTATCCAGTTCTAGCAGCTGACATTTATGGGCCAGTGTTCGCTTAGGTAAGCCAAGGCTTGCGGCGGCTTGGGCGCGATTGCCGCCAAAATGCATTAACCGTTGGCGGATGATGGCGGTTTCAACATCACGAAGCGCTTGGCGCAAGTCATCGATATCATTTGGCAAAGGGAACGGCGTGCTACTTACCGGCGAATTGGGTGCCGTTTGAGCGTCGCTCTCTTGCTCCCCGGGTATGACATAGGCATCAATATCCGCCCCCTGAGGCGTCATGGCGCAGGCGTAGTCGATCAGGTTTTTTAACTCACGAACATTACCCGGGTAGTCACGCTGCTTGAGTAAGCGCAGTGCCGACGGTGTAATGCCCATATCATCACGCGCTTCACGTGCGCAAAAGTCGGCAATGAACGATTGCGCCAACTGGGCAATGTCATCGCGCCGCTCTGCAAGCGGTGGCAGGGTGAGCGGAAATTGGCCCAGTCGGTAGTAGAGGTCAGCACGAAAGTGCTGCGCACGAATATGCTCGCGAAGCGGCTGATGGGTAGCGGCCACTAAACGTAAATCCGCGCAGCGCTCTTCGCTGGCGCCTAGCGGACGGTAACGGCCACTCTCCAACACTCTGAGCAGCTTGGCTTGTAGCGCTAGCGGCATATCACCAATTTCATCCAGAAACAGCGTACCGCCGTCAGCTTGACTGATAAGCCCTTCCTGGGCTTGGTCTGCGCCCGAGAACGCCCCTTTGGCATGGCCAAACAGCTCGGATTCAAGCAACGCTTCGGGAATAGCGGCGCAGTTAATGGCCATAAAAGGGCCTTTTGCACGCCCTGAGAGCTGATGGAGCGCACGCGCCACCCGATCCTTCCCGGTGCCCGTTTCCCCTTGCAATAACACCGCCAGGTTGGTTTCCGCCGCCCGCACCACTTGGCGACGTAGCGCTTGCATGGCGGTAGAGTCTCCCAGTAGCTCCTGCGCTAACTGGTCGGCCAACGCCTGCCGACGGGCACCATCGTTAAGCTTGACTAGCGAATCTCGTAGTGCCCGCGACCGGTGCCGTTCGCCCTGTTCCCGCGACAAACGCGCCCATAACCGGCATAGCAATTCCTCAAACGCCGCCATACCGGGATCATCGTCCAGGGTGCTCATGAAGCTTCCTTCACCCACCATCAACAGCACACCCAGCCACTCTTTCTCACCATCCTGGGCACGCAGCGGTCTTATTTGAAGGCGCTTCTTTGTGGCCAATTGAGCAATCTGGTCTTGAAACCCAGCATGATCCAAGCGCGTACGGGCATCACCCACGCTTAATGTGAGCGCTTTACCACTGCGGATCACATGGGCATAGGGGTGGCTAAAGTCGCTGCAATCAAACTGCACGGCATCACCATCACGCCCCAGCCAACGGCCACTCCCCTCTACATAGAGGCACTCAGCGCACTCAAGTCCTAACCCCTCGCACAGCACCTGGGCTGTGCGTTTGCGCAATGCTTCTGAGCTACCGCTCTCCACCAGGGTTAATGCGATAGGCATAGCGGCTAGCGGCGAAGCTGAGCACGAAGCATTTTCGGCGCAGGTGTTGAGGGCTTGAAGCATCATGGTGTCACACCACCTCCGCAGTAAAGACGCCGCTATCGCCCTCAGTGCCCAGCACTACCCGGCTAACTGTTTCACGCCGCGCCATACGTTCGAGCAGCGCACGGGAAAGCGGCGGCAGCAGCTCACCGTCAATGACCGACTCGAGCATACGGGCGCCGTTTTCACTCCGCGTCGCCCGCTGACAAATTGCCTCGGCCAGGCTGTCATCCAGCACCACTTCGGCCTGGCGATGGCGCCCGCGGATGCGTGTTGCCAGGGTATCCAGCTTGGCCTTCACGATGTCGCGCAGGGTATCGCCGTCCAGCGGCAAGTAAGGCACCACTTCCATACGCGCCAATAGCGCTGGCTTGAAGAACTCAGCCAGCACCGGATAGAGCGCGGCGTCCAACGCCGCTGGGTCATTGCAGTAGCTGACAATCGCTTCGTAGCCCAGGTTGGAGGTCAGGAAGAACAGCACGTTTTTGCAATCAATCACGCGCCCTTCGCCATCCGCCAATTCGCCTTTATCAAACGCTTGATAGAAGAGGTTGAGCACATCGGGGTGGGCTTTTTCGACTTCATCCAGCAGCACCACCGAATAGGGGCGCTGACGGATCGCTTCGGTCAGTAGCCCACCTTCACCAAACCCGACATACCCCGGCGGTGAGCCGATCAGGCGTGAAACCGTATGCTTTTCTTGGTATTCCGACATATTGATCGTGGTGAGAAACTGACGGCCGCCATACAACTGGTCGGCAATTTGCACCACGGTTTCGGTTTTACCAACGCCGCTGGGGCCCACCAATAGAAACGCGCCCAATGGCCGCCCTGGGCGACGTAGATCAGCACGGGCGGTTAATAGATGGCGGTGGATACGCTCAATCGCACTGCTCTGCCCCTGGATGAGCGCATCCAGATGCGTGGGCAATTCGGTGAGTCGCGTTAGCTCGTCGCTGGTCATGCGCTCAACCGGTACGCCGGTCCAGTCGCCAATCACCTGGGCGATCTGGGCTTCTTCAACGCTGGGATTGACCAGGGCAAATGTCTCTTGCAGTTGGGCCAGCTGCAGCTCACGTTCGGCGAGCGCTTGATGAACCCCCTCGGGAAGTTGATCCACGGCATCGGCATCCGTTGCTTCCAGCAGTTGGCGATGTAGCGTCACAATGGCATCGACACACTCCCGCTGCGCTTGCCAGGCGGCTTCCAGGCTTGCCAGCTCTTCTTCCAGCTTGGCTAAGCGTTCGGTTAAGTCGTGGTGGAGCTCACTATCGGGTTCGCGCCCTAACAGTCGCTCACGTTCAACCTGATCGCGCTCGCGCAGCGCGGCGATATGTTCACTCTGAAGATGACTGAGCTTACGGGGTGGAGTATCCAGGGCTTGCGCCAGCCGGGTACAGGCGGTGTCCAGCACATCAATGGCTTTATCGGGCAATTGCCGACCGGCCAAATAACGGGCAGAAAGCGCGGCGGCGGCACGCAGGCCGCTATCGCCAATCAGCACACCGTGGGCACGTTCATACACATCGCGCAAGCCGCGTAGAATCACCAGCGCCTGCTCAACGCTTGGCTCTGAGAGCGCAATGGGCTGGAAGCGCCGCGACAGCGCCGGGTCTTTTTCGAAGTACTTTTTGTACTCCCGCCAGGTGGTGGCGGCGATAGTGCGTAGTTCACCCCGCGCCAGGGCAGGTTTGAGCAAGTTGGCCGCATCGCCGCCCCCTTCCTGATTGCCCGCACCGATCAGCGTATGCGCTTCATCGATGAACAGCAGCGTGGGGCGTGGCGCGTTTTTGACTTCATCGATCACCGCTTTCAGGCGTTTTTCAAATTCGCCTTTCACCGCAGCACCGGCTTGGAGTGCGCCTAGATCAAGGGTAAGCAGCTCAACATCTGCCAGCGCCGTGGGCACTTGGCCGGCCACAATACGGGCGGCTAAACCTTCTACTACGGCACTTTTACCCACTCCCGCATCGCCAATCACGATGGGGTTGTTTTTGCGCCGACGCCCCAGGATATCGAGCATTTGATCGATTTCCGGGTCACGCCCGAGTACGGGGTCAAGCTCACCATTGCGGGCTTGCTCAGTCAACGAGGTGGCAAAACGTGCCAGCGCACTGTCATCGCCCGCGGCATGGAGAGCTTGGCGTTGGCTAGTCCCCGCACCATCCCGGGGTGCTTCCGCTGAATCGGCTGTTAAGCGCTCTAAGTGACGGCGCACATTTTCGCGATTCATATCTTCCAGTAACGCCACGCTCTTCGGCCCCAAGTAGCGTGGGGCGTTGTGCAGTAGCGCGGTGAAAAGCACGCCGCTGCGTAGCGCTTGATGACCGTACTCGGTGGTTGCCAGCAACCAGGCATCCTGGAGCAGCTCGACTAATAGCGGTGAAAAGCTGGGTGTCGATACCTCAAGATCACGCGGTGGGCGACTCTCTTCAGCTATTTTTGCGCGCAGTTCCTCGACATCAATATCAAGCGTTTCCAGCAGCAGGCGCACATCACACAGCGGCTGATCGACCAGCGCCAACAGCAGGTGCCCGGTGGTCACCTCGGGAGCTTGCTGTTCGGCGCACAATACGGCCGCCTGCTCCAGACCCTGGCGAGCAATTTCATTTAGTCGACTAATAAGCGCCGGTAGCTCTACCCTGAGCATGGGATCTCCTAACGGTAAATTTGGTTAAGAAGCGAAGTAATCTGTTCGGCTTGCTGATCAAGCGACCAGGAGAGGCCCAGATACACTGCCACCATGGCGATCCCAAATAGGGCAAATATTCCCCATATAGGAAATCCGCTGCGCATGCCTTGGCGGCCTTTTACGACATTGCGTAGCGGTTGGGTAAGCGCTTCCTCAGGTGGCTGATCAAGCGTGGCTAATTGGTCACCTAACGCGCGGACAATTTGCTCGTACTCATCGCGCCCGTGGGACGCAACGCGATAACGGCCCTCAAAACCAAGGCACAGGCAGAGATAAATAAAGGCCAACATGTCGCGGTAGCGCTGGGGCTCTTGCTGTAGACGCGAGAGAATGGAGAACACTTTTTCGCCGCCCCAGGTTTCATTATGAAAACGTGTTAGCAGCGAGTGCTCGGCCCACTTACTCTGTCGCCCCCAAGGCATCCCCATGACGGCTTCATCAATAAAGGAGCAAAGGACGTAGCGGTAAGCGAGTAGTGTGGCCCGGTCATAGCCCTGCTCAGTTAGCTCAATTTCGATGGCAGCGATCTCGTCGACTACCTGACGATAGAGACGCTCAACATCGCCTGCGCTATCAAGCTGACGGACACGCACCACCATGCCAAGCAAGCTGCTAGCCGCATCCACCAGTGGGTTAAGATTGTGCCCGCGTAGACGAAACCAGTAGTCTTCATCGGCATCCAACTGCTCGGCATGGCTATGGATGAGATGTTCCAGGCCACGCTCATTAATCAGATCTTCATGACGGACTTTGTCGCTTGCGCCACGTGGTCGTACAGCGCGTTGATCTTCGGTTGCAAGATGTTGCATGGCTTAACTCCTGATGGCCCAGAACTGCATTTCCAGTCCTGGAAATTCACCGGCGACGTGGAAGGCAAAGCCACTGGCCCCGTTGAGCATTCCCCACGCTTCACTCTGGCGGTCCAGTTGGAAGTAGCTATAACCAGCGTGGTAGGGCAACTCGCGAGGCGCCACTGGCAAGGGTTCAAGCGGGACACCGGGCAGCTGCAAACTGATGAGGTCACGAATGCGTTCCACGCTGGCAACTTTGGTTTGCTGCAAGAACAGCTTACGCAGCCGCTCGTTGGGCATATCCGCCCGAACGGCAAGAATGAATTCAGCCGACTCGATGAGGCTAAGGTCTGACAGCGGCGCAACGAGTAGACCAAAACGGCGCGCTTGTAGCTGAATGGCGACAGCACGCGGCTCAAGCACGGTGGAAAGCGCCTGGCGGAGCATCTTCATTAGTGGCCGGAAAGCGCGCTCGGGATGGTCGTGATCATAGGCCGGACACTCTGGCGGTAACCGCGATTCATCGGTAAACGTGACTAATTCACAGGCGACTTCGTGCATGGTGTCGTAAAGACGCTCGGGATGAAGCTGGCCAAGCCGGGCAAGATGCTGAAAGCGCGGCTGAGCGCGGTTCAGTAGCTGCAGCAACATAAAATCAGAGACATCGGCAACACCTGCTTGATGCGGTGTAGAAAGACGTTGAGCAATATTGCGCGCCCGCTCACGCATTAAACCGGCCATTTCTCCGACAAAACGCTGCAAACCAGGAGCCGCTTGCACATTCAGCAGCGTGGGCAAGAATTGCTCATCAAGCACTAAACTGCCATCTGGGCGACGCTCGATAATGCGTGCTACAGAAAGGCAGGCGTAACCGCTGCGGTCATCACTCTCTAACAGCAAGCGCGGAGACACCCGCGCCACTTCAAGCTCTGCAGTAGCACCATCGCGGGAGTGAAGGTCACGTACGCTACGCGGGGAGAGACGATAGCGTGCAGGCAGTTCGTCGCCCGGCCAACGCACTTCGCCCACACCGTCGGTGGCCAACGGTAGTCCCAGGTAGACCACCTGGTTGGTAATGCTGGCGTCGCTAATTTCTAGCGGGCTAGGTTCGATATCATCGGCCGGGAGCTGGAACGCAACGCCATCGGGCATGACGCCGCTGGCACGGCTAATAGCAATACGCCCAAAGCTGAGGAACTCGCTATTCAGCTCTAGCGTATGGAAGCCATATAAATAGTGGCTAATCCCTTGGAGTCGTGCATCTATCAACCCTTCTAAACTGCGCTGCTGCTGCTGGAAATGCTGAGGCTTAATAAATAGCCCTTCGCTCCACACCACACGATTTCGGCTGGCCATTATCCCTCCTTCCTTAGTTCTACTTCGCTACCCCGGAGGTGAACCAGTAAGTGGTAATGCTCGCCACGGCTCTTCACCTTGACGACCTTCTTCCACTCGGCCTCGTTGGGAGTTGCATAGAAAGCAATCAGCCCGATGTAACGCGTCTCTTCATCAACGTCGAAAGGTTCATAAAACTTCCACTGCCCAGGCAGCAGCGTAAAGTCATCGTGGGTAAGATAATTAGTACCTAGCGCCTCCTCTAAATCACTATTCAGTTGACCTAGGTCGGCCGCCATCAACATGGAGTCATCTTTTAACTGCAGCACCTGAAAACGCAGCGGCGTCCCTTCACCATCCACATTGGTATTGACGTCTGGCTCAGCAATCATGCTTAAGTCAACGGTGGTGGGCTGATCTTCGGGGTAGCCGACAGGAATAGAGGGGTCGCGCATTACCTGCCACGCTTTGCCCGTGGCTTCACGGGTCGAGGCACAGCCTGCTAGCAGCAGAATGATGCAAAGCAGCCAGGCAAGCCGTGCAATGTTATGCACGTTCATGCCTCCTCCCGCTGCTGGCGACGCACCGATTGGTCATAGGCTTGTTCAAAGACTTCCCAAAACAGTTTTTGAAAGCCTTGTTGACGACCCGAGTTAAGCTCTCGGTAGTAGTAGTGGTACATCTCCCAAGCCCAGCCACCTTCGTCTTCAATGCGATTACCCGCACCACGGTATGCATGGAAACGCTTGAGCAGCGCGTCAGGGGAGAACGCATCAAGTATGGCGCCCAGTGCGTGGCCAATGGCTTCCTCCACGGCGGCTTGATGCTGCCCCTGGTGACGCAAGCACTCTGCGACTGCTTCTGGCGCTGATAAATGTACAGGGCTACGCTGGGCAGAAAATAGGGTCTCGCCGGTCTCGTTATAGGACTGACCAAGGCGCAGAGGATTATCTTCAATCGGCTGTAAACGGCGGTCTCTAAGTGGGTACTTACTATCGTTCTGCGCTTGCTGCAGTAAGCGTAAGCCATCTATAGTCGCGCGTAGGGTGTGCCCCGCTTCTTCTAGAAATGCCTGCTGCTCCTCGCTATCGCGGAAGTGTAAATCAAGGCCTAACCCTCTCAGCAGAGGGTCGGCACCCACATGACCAAGCGATTGCGTTGTTGGCTTTTGCCAGCGATCTTCCAACTGCTCCCCAACAGAGCGCTCCAAATCGTTTATCTGCCGCTCATCCATACCACTGCTCCTCTGCGTTGTTGTGCCTTTCGGTGTTCTGATATCGGGGAGGGTTAAGGCTTCCTCATGGCGCTCTTGTTGCTGCCACTGATCCCGATTATGTGCATATGCTGGCTCTTGAAACTCATGTCCTTGAGAAACATACCCTTGATACGCTTGCTGGCGATGTGAGAGCGGCATTGCCTCAAGCGGTTCCATGACATCCGATGACTTATCTTCGTGGTCTAACGCCACCATCGGGTCATGCGCAATCGAGCCTGGCAGGGCTCCCCCCAAGGCTTCCATCGGGTCGCCTTTTTCTGCTTCATGATGGAAGGTATGCCCGCCCCCAACTGACCAAACAGCGCCTTGGGTCGTGACCTCGTCATGCTCTTCGTCAATTAGCGTGGCCAGTGAGTGAACACCTGGCTGCCACGCGTGGCGATCACCGAGATGTACCTTCAAGCGATACTCGCCAATCATCAGCTCATCACCATCACGTAGCGCAACCTTTCGATGCCGCCCAATTGGAAGCGTCGTCCGGTTAATAAAGGTGTGTCCACTTAGATCTACTAGGCAGAACTTGCCATCGATTTTGGTGATTTCGGCATGGCCGGGCCTAATTCGTCCGCTATGATCTTGCAGTAACCAGTTGTCTTGCTGGCCACTTCCCAGCGTGCCTCCCTCTTTATGGAAGACAAAGCTGCTGGTCGAGCGTCCTTCGAGCTGCTCACTGTTGGTGACCACCAAGGTGATAGCGTCTAGTTGATTGGAATGCATGGATTAACTCGTCATCTGAATGCGTACACGACGGCGCATGGTGTTGCCGCCGCTCTCTGGATCAACAAAGGTGGTCCATCCAAGCTGGCACGACCCGGCATCGCCCAAACGCATGGGCTTTACCTCGCTATCCAGCAATTCAAGCTCGAGGTCGTAGGCCAACGGCTCTCGCAGTACAAAACTCACCAGCGTTTTAAGGGGGCTATGCTCTTCACCATCAGGTAGAAAATCTCTAAATCGCGGCAGGCTTAAACCGCGCAGGCATAGCGCAAATTTGCCATTCACATCCGCAACTCGCTCGCCTGCGACCATGTCACCGCCAAGTGTCATCCCCGAGATACCCATACAACTGCGCTGATCCAGAGGAATCTCCACCCAACGCTGCACCCACTCTTCTATCTGTACTTCGGCTAAGTCGAAACAGTGACCAACAATACCGCTAACCACATCAGGCGAGCGCGACCGTCCAGCCAGGAGGCCCGCATAAGCGAGCATTTTGCTCCAGTTGATCGGTGTTTCACCGCGCAGATCACTGTCAGCGAGCCCAACCAACGCAAATATCGCGGCAGAAAAACCATCTTTCGCATCGTTTTGATAGCGAACGTAGTGGCGATATTTCCGCCAGCTACGATGCACCAGCGTTAAGAGTCGATGGTTAAAGAAGTCGAGGAAATCACCCGCGGCCCCTTCCTGGTGAGCGGCGTTATGCGCCAGGGTTTCCAGGTAGTAGCCGGGAAGCGGCGATTGCGCCCCCTGCAACCCCAGGAAACTGACTTCCATCTCATATTGGCCTGCCTGGTTTTCACTCAGGGCAAGCACATCGCTGCCCGGAAAGCCCAACGACGCTGAGGCGGTATAGCGCACGCGCTGAAATGAGGGCACGCTACCGCCATGCCGCTGCTCTAAATCATCGCCGTGATGACGGTGCAGAAGCTCTACTAGTTGATAAAACTCGTAACGTCGCGCCCCCCGAATAACCGGTGCCAGCGCTACATCAGGGGCTGCTGCCCCACCTGTAAGGTCCATTGATAGCGCTCTTGGTTATGGCGATTAATGACATGTAATTCGTGAAAAGAGTTAATGCTTGCGTACAGCGAAAAGAAGCGCGCCAGCACACTGCCAAACAGGTAGAGGCTGCCCTCATCACCAAAAGCCTCTTGATCCAATGTCATTACCGAGCGCAGCCCACGCACGGGCAAACCTTTGCGCAAGCGATCAACAGACTGAGTGTCAATTTCAAGAATGCCGGCTAGCCTTTTTTGCGCAATCCGTTCTGCTTGCCTGTCCACTAAGGCTCGAAAATCATAGGCACGCAGTACCGAGCACAGCGCATCACGCTCAAGCAAGGAGAGGTAGTTGAGCGACAAATTTGAGATTAATATCCATAGCAGCCCATCATCGAGTGCCGGGCGGAGCACCGGAGTCGGCCGGGTAATATTGCGAAAGGTAGCGTAAGCAGGGCTTTCCTCCGTTGCCACGCACAAATCGCCTATCGTTAGCCGCTCAGGTAACTCACGATTACTACAGGTCAACTGCAGAGAAATCGTTTCACGGCGGCCAAGGCAGGCACGCTCGTCACCCCGAACAAAGGCGATGTCGTGATCAAAACCATCGCTGCGCAGGCTGTCACGCACTCGCACACGGTAGTAGAGGGACTCCCTGCCCCGGTCACGCTCAATTTGATGCTGAAAACTTTCAAACGGAACATAGCGGCGCGGCGTTTCTTGCCACTCAGTACGCCCACCTTCCAGCGTTCCCAGCACGTCATCAACACTAAAAATTTCATAGTGTGAAGGGGCGCGACTATTAGGCCGTATTCGGTACTCGCTGCGTTCGCCACTCAAATCAATAGGCTCAGCATCATGCTCAAAAAGGTTGATCGCTGGCGTACAGTAAAGCGCCAGATGCTCATCCTTCACCCGAGCATCGGTTGGCAAGGTACGTGAAAATACAAAGCGCAGCGTGACGTTACTCGCCGTGTCAGCTGGCAAATAGCGCCCGAGCGCTAAAATATCAAAAAAATGGAAAGCCTCCGGAAAACAGAGGTACTCCTGCAAAATGCGATACCCTTGATGAACATTCTGCGGGTAAGGAAGGAGCGCTTGATCGCGCTCGAACCCAACAGCCTTTAGCGCATCAGAAGGTAGCCGCTGCGTCTGACCATCAATTTCCAGCTCCAGCCGTGAAAGATAGTGACTCATCCATAAATAGAGCGTGCGTGCGGTGTAACCATCACCGCCTAGGTGCAAGCGCAGTGAGTCGATCCCCATGGCATTCAGCGGTTGGTCGCTGCGAACTTCCATCGCTAGTTCTACGATTGAAGACTCCCGCGTATGACGCGCATCCACACCTATTGGCGCCAATGGATAGAGTGTTACTTCATGGCAAGTTCTGAACAGGCATGGCGTGCCCTCTATCGGCTCACTGGCAAGTTCTGTTCCACGCTCAACCCGTTGCTGCTGACTCAGGGAGTACCAGCTAGGGGTAAATTGAACCACCGTCATACTGGGTACAGGCCGCAAATAATTCGGCCACAGCATGCTGATTAGCGAGTGAGTAAGCTCGGGAAACTCATCCTCGACTTTTTCGCGCATACGCCCGGTGAGAAAGGCAAACCCTTCCAATAACCGCTCTACATCCGGATCTGTGCTGCGCTCGGACAAGAAGCGGCTTAAGCCGGGGTTTGCATCGGCAAACTCCCGCCCCTGGCGCTTTAAAAAATTGAGCTCGTCACGATAGTGGCGATTCAGCATTCGTGCCTCTCAGGCATATCAGTTGAGACACTGATAACGCTTGTTGTTAAGCAACAAATCGATAGTCGCTTGAGTGTTTTCTCTGCCTAAAGCGACGGTGGCATGCACCTGAAAGCGCAGTTGCAACGGATCACCATGATTAGGTAATGACTCAACGTCCACACGTCTGACCCGCGGCTCATAGCGCTCAATACACTGACAAATCGCGCGTTGAATATTGCGCTCCAGATCCAGCACACCAATCGTGGCGTCGTTGAAGTCGAGCAAGCCGAGCTCGGGCGCACAGGCGCTGTTACCAGGATGGCTGTTCAGCAAGTCAACTAAGTGGCGTTTGATCGACTCAACAACATCCATCAACTCGTCGGCTTCTTTTCCCAACACGGGTTGATGGGGAGCGGCAAGCCTTTCAAACAAGCGCCCTCCTAGCGGAGCCCTCCCCAATAACCCTCCGCTCTCCGTTGCCATCACTGCTTTCCCTTATTCTTTGTCGAGGCGACCAACAAGCGAGAGTTCGAAGTTGGCGCCCATGTATTTAAAGTGCGGACGAACCGCCATGGAAACCTGATACCAGCCTGGATCACCTTCAACATCAGACACCTGGATAGAAGCTGCGCGCAGCGGGCGGCGGCTTCTGACATCTGCGGGGGGATTTTCTTGATCGGCCACGTACTGACGAATCCAAGCATTCAGTTCACGCTCAAGATCCTGACGCTCTTTCCACGAACCTATTTGTTCGCGCTGAAGCACTTTGACGTAGTGCGCCAAGCGATTAATGATGAACATGTAAGGCAGCTGAGTACCCAGCTTGAAGTTGGTTTCAGCCGCTTTCCCTTCTGCAGTATTTGGAAAAACCTTGGGTTTTTGAACAGAGTTGGCGGAGAAGAAGGCCGCATTATCACTGCCCTTACGCATGGTTAATGAAATGAACCCTTCCTCAGCCATTTCAAATTCACGCCGGTCAGTAATTAATACCTCGGTAGGAATTTTTGCCTGCAACTGGCCAAATGCTTCGTAGGTATGCACCGGCAAGTTTTCGACTGCACCACCACTTTGCGGGCCAATAATATTGGGACACCAACGGTACTTGGCAAAGCTGTCCGTGAGACGCTCCGCCAGCAAATAAGAGGTATTACCCCATAAATAATGCTCGTGGTTTTCACTAACGTCTTCGCGGTAGTTAAAGCTTTTGATCGGATTTTCTATTGGATCATAGGGCGTCCGCAGCAAGAAACGCGGGGCCGTTAGCCCAAGATATCGTGCGTCTTCAGACTCACGAAGACTGCGCCAACGAGCATATTTAGGCCCTTCAAAAATAGCCTTGAAATCTTTGATATTCGGCAACTCTTCAAAGCTTTCAATACCGAAGAAAGAGGGAGCAACTGAAGACATAAAGGGTGCATGCGCCATAGCACCAACCGCTGCCGTATGCTGAAGCAGCTTCATATCGGGTGTGGAGGGCGAGAAATCATAGTGGCCAATAATGCCAGCTACCGGCTCTCCGCCAAACTGACCATAGCCTGCGTTGTAGACATGATGGTAAAGCCCGCTCTGGCTATAATTTCAGTTGCAAACTCAAAATCTTCCAGTAACTCTTCCTTGGTGGCGTGCAGCACATCAAGCTTAATGTTTTCACGGAAATCAGTCCGGTCAACCAGCAGCTTTAAACCACGCCAAGCCGACTCCAACTGCTGAAAATTCGGCTCATGCAAGACCTCATCTACTTGATGGCTAATCTTCCTATCCAGCTCAACAATCATATTATCCACAAGTGACTTGTTGACCTTTGGAGCCGCCTCGCCATCATTGAGCAGCTCTGCTATAAAAGCCGCCACGCCCTGTTTGGCAACATCGTAGCCTTCATCGGCTGGCGCCATACGTGTTTGCGCCATCACTTGATCAAGCAACGAAACATCCTTTTCAGTCTCTGCAACTGCATTCTGTTGCTTTGCTGTCTTACTCATCGCTGTGCCTCGAATTAGCTGATTTGCAATAAAAAAACGTTGCTAATGCTGAAGAATTATTGATCTTTATCTGCATCCAGCAATGCCAGCTCATTCAGCAACTGCTGGCGAGCCTCGTCGTTTTCTAACAGCTTCTGTAGTCGATCACGGAAAGCGGGCACATTACCCAGCGGCCCCTTCAAAGCGACCAGCGCTTCGCGCAACTCAACCAACTTGCGTAACTCGGGCACCTGCTTGGCAACCGCATCAGGAGAGAAATCTTCCAGGGATTTAAAATCAAGATTGATAGCGATGTCTGAGGGCTCATCGCTCTCATCAAGACGATTAGGAACAGCAGTTTGAAGGCTCAACCCCGCCTCGCGCATTACCGACTGAAAGTTGTTCTTATCAACAGAAACAGACTGTCGCTCTTCAATGGGGGTCTCTTCCTCTCCACCCTTAAAGTCGCCTACCACCAACAATTTCAAAGGCAGTTCAGTATCAGCCTGCTGATCGCCAGTCGCTGGCACGTACTTAATGTTGATGCGCTCCTTGGGAGCAACAGTTCCTTGCTTAGCCATGATATTTAGCCCTGGAGAGAGAAGTGTATCAATGTAACCGTGAATAGTTCTCAATCCCGGGAAGGTACCGAATTACATAGTACCTGCCAACTCCGACTTATCTTGAGTAAGAGACGCTTATTGGCCATCACCCAAAAGCATAGATTCAACTTAGTCTCATTTGACAGCATTTTGGTAAAATTTAAACGGAGATAGAAGCATTGCTAATTCAGACTAATAAACTAATTAAAATTTGTAAGAAATTTCTTACAAAATCTATCGGCAATCTCTTACATTGTTTGACAGAAATAACGTACAAAAGACTTTGATAATGCCAATCGACGTTAGAAGGACAAGTCGTTTAAATGTTATTTCTTCAGACAAAAAATAACAAACAACATATTAGCCTTACAAAATAAAACCAAAAACCAGATTTCGTTACTACATCAAGGCTTATCAAAAGTAACATCAAAAAAATCAAGCAACCCATTGCCAAGCAAGCAATAAGCTGCCCAGACCAGGCCATAATTTGCCTAATAAAAATTAATTATTTGCTATATAATAAATAAGTGACTGAAAGAAAAAGATAAAAAAATAATGGCACATTCATTGCCCTACTTAGAGAGTCACGTGACAAACCTTAATTTTCCAGTCAAGGAGCAGACCATGCCAACACCCTGTTATATCAGCATTGAAGGCCAAACTCAGGGCAACATCACATCAGGTGCTTTCACCCCTGACTCCGTAGGCAACATCTACGTTGAAGGCCACGAAGACCAGATGCTGGTGCAAGAATTTAAGCATGTCGTTACCGTACCTACTGATCCGCAGTCTGGTCAGCCGTCCGGTCAACGTGCTCACAAGCCCTTTATCTTTACCGTTGCCTTGAACAAAGCAGTACCGCTGATGTACAACGCGCTAGCGTCTGGTGAAATGCTGCCCAACGTTGAGCTGAAGTGGTACCGCACTTCTGTTGAAGGTAAGCAGGAGCACTTCTTTACCACCACGCTGACCGATGCCACCATCGTTGACATCAACCTGCGCATGCCGCACGCCCAGGACATCCAAAAATCTGAATTCACCCAGTTGATGGACGTGTCTCTGGCTTACCGTAAGATTGATTGGGAACACACTGTTGCTGGCACCTCTGGTTCAGACGACTGGCGCGCCCCGATCGAAGGCTAAGCAGTCGCTCAACGCCTAGTTGATGTCTGACATGCAAGACCTGAAACAAACGAAGCCCCTTCCAACCGGAAGGGGCTTCGTCGTTACTACGGGTATTGCAATAAAACTAAGAGGTTAAACAAACCGCCCTAGACCAACAGCTGAACGTAAACGATCCATCGTGAGTGCAGCTTCTTGCCGCGCCCGCTCGGCACCTTTTTGCAGAACCGCCTCAATATGGGCAGGGTCTTCCATCAGTGCGTTATAGCGTTCACGGGGGGCGCTCAAGTGAGCATTCAAGTATTCAAACACGTGATTTTTAGCGTCGCCCCAGCCAATGCCGTTGGCATACTGCTCGCGTAAACTCGCTGTCTCTTCTGCCGTCGCGAACGCGGAGTAAATCTGGAACAACGTACAGCTATCAGGGTCTTTCGGCTCACCGGGTTCCAGTGAGTTGGTCTTAATCTTACGTACCAGTTTCTGCAGCTTTTTCTCTGGGGCAAACAGCGGAATGGTATTGTCGTAGCTTTTGGACATCTTGCGACCATCCAAGCCATTCAGTAGCTGTATCTTGTCGTCTACCACCGCCTCAGGGAGCACAAAGTGCTGACCTTTATAGAGGTGGTTAAAACGCCCGGCAATATCGCGGGCCATTTCAATATGCTGAATTTGGTCGCGCCCTACCGGCACCTTGTTGGCATTGAACATTAAAATATCGGCCGCCATCAGCACAGGGTAACCAAACAGCCCCATGGTGATGCCTTTATCAGCGTCTTGGTTCTCAGCTTCTTCGTTCTCCGCAACGGCGGCTTTGTAGGCATGGGCGCGATTCATCAGGCCCTTGGCACACACGCAGGAGAGCATCCAGGTAAGCTCGGGAATCTCCGCGATGTCCGACTGGCGATAGAAAATGGCATTGTCGGTATCCAGTCCCAGCGCCAGCCAAGTGGCAGCAATTTCCAGGCGCGATTCCTGCACCCGCTTGGGGTCTTGACACTTTATCAGCGCGTGGTAGTCAGCCATAAAATAGAACGACTGCACGTTGGGATCCTGGCTTGCCTCAATGGCGGGCTTGATCGCCCCGACGTAGTTGCCCAAATGGGGCGTGCCGGAGGTGGTGATACCGGTGAGGACGCGGGTTTTTGCGGTCTGGCTCATGGTTTTCATGACTCTTAGTTTACAGGCTCTTAAGCAAATACAGGTATGATAACTCGCACTCGGTCATGTGGCGAATGGAGTTACTGCCAGCCAACTAGCTGCCAATTACCATTGTTTCCTTCTTCTGGTGTACCGTTTTCGGAGTCTCCAAAGGCGTCAACTAGCAACTCATCGTAAACGACGCTACCGCCGCCACTGACACTCACACTACGTCCTCTTACGCTGCCAAAAAAGCCCGAGCCAGAATTAACCGAAACACCCGTATATGGCGCGTATACATTAGCAACCACACGATTGCTAGAGCTAAAATTCACGCCGTTACCGGCGCCTTTATAACCTGAAAAAAGCGAAAAAGTGGGTTTCCCGTTACTGTTAATGGAATTAGCAGAGGACATGTTAAGCACACTGCCAAAGTCCGTTTGGCCAGCGACGAAGACTGTCAAGCTGCTGTCTGGATCGATAACCAGTCCAGGCCCACCGCCACCCATTGTGAAATCTCCATCTACCACTATCACTACATCCCCACCACTGACCCTTAAAGATGGAGAGCTTGTTAGCCTAAGATTGTTGACTCGGTAAATTGGCGTTTGATTACCCATAAGCGTATTAGTTTCAGGCGACGCATGGGTAACCCAACGGTTAACATTCCAGGTTTTATCGAAGCGCCCCATTTGTTGTGGAGTAAGCCGCCATTCCTCATTTGGATAAGCGCCTACTCTCACATCACCACTTGAAGTAAGCGACATTTGATAACGCTCTATCTCTTCGCTCAGCGAATTACCTGCAAAGTTAGCGGTATCGCAGGGGTGCGGCCCTATTTCTTCAATTTCGGCAATTGAAACTGATGTATTATGAAAGAAATTTGTGCGATAAGCTTCATCAACATGCCCTTCTGGCGGATTATAGGGAGGTTTTCTTGGGCTATTAATATCACCCTGAGCATATACTCCTTTACCTACACTTGCCCCCCAATTCTGAAAATCAATATCACCACCCGACTTTAAAACTCCATCTACACGACCGCTTTCAGTAAAAATAACATCTGCAAAGCTTTCGACATCGCCCTCAACTTTAGAACCACCATTAGCTAACGTGACATTGCCATCCGAGAAAACACTTCCTTTAACCGTGGCAGGGCCAACACTTACCTCACCTTTGCTAGCAACATCACCATGAATGGAGCTGCTCGTATTTAAGTTTACATCACTATTTGAGTTAATACTCCCAAAGACCTGAGAAGACCCATTAAGTATAACGGAGCCAAGCGCTTCTATACCGCCATGAATCTGTTCGCTTCTACCCAGAATCACGTCGGCATTTTCAGCAGTAGTACGTATAAGAGGGATATCGTTATCGGCAAAGCGGCCAGGCTGGCCACTCCACGCCCCTTCACTTGAGCGATAGCTACTGATGGTGGAGCCCCCTGCCGAAGAGACCCCTTCACAGCCGACCACGGGTGATGCAAAGGGATTCTCAATCACGCCACTATCATTGCTACCGGTGCTGTCACCGCTACCATTTTCTTCTGAGTTATCGCCTTCGCTTAATCGTCCATAGGTGGCAGTCGTTTCTCGGTCAGCATTATTATTAGTGCCCTGGTCTCTCGTGACAACCGTTATGGTGCCTTTCTCTTTATCCACACGAATATCAACCACTTTCTCAAGAGTTTCAAACTCTTTCACCGTGCTTAAATGGTCTAAAAAGTCACGCTTAAACTCTTGGTAACAATCCTGGGACTCTTCACACTCTGCAGTGTAAATATTGTCAAGTAAGTCTAGAGATGAATAATTTCTAAACTCCGACATCATACTGTCAGAATTCATCTGCGCCTGAACAGATGCACGGTAATTACCTGCCAACTGCTCGTCAATTAACGCGGTCCGCATGCCCGAGATACCCAGCATCAGCGCACCGGAAAGCAGCGCCATAACAATGATCAAGGCAGCGCCTTGCTGTTGTTTCATGAAGTTGCCTCGCGTGATGTTATGGCCTCTCGACGGTTGCTGACCGTAAAAGTAATTTTATCGCAGCTTAAATCATCTTCCTTTCGACAATCGCCCACTAACAGTGTGAGCTTATACTGCACGCCATCACTGTTAGCCTCAGTCAGCGTAGGGCAGTCCGCCTCACTATCCACTCGAGCCAGATCTACCACCGGCTGTTTTTCTACCTCATCCTGCAACACACAGTAGTAACGGCTTTGACCATTTGAACTACGCTTATCAGACCTAATGGCGTAATCGCCAATATTGCCTTTCCTTCCCTCTTCAGTCAGTATATTAACTGCAAAAATAAGCGCTTCTTGTTTACGGCTTACCTTGTCAATAGTTTGAAACGTTTGGAATGTCGTCAGAAATAGTTGGCCCGCCCCCAGAATAATAACCGCACCAATCGCCATTGCCACCATTAGCTCAACAAGCGTAAAGCCCTTTTGCTTGAGTGCCATTATTGCCCCCCGCCAAGTTGCGGCAGACGAAATGTATAAGAAAATGTATCAGAGGCGGAATCGTCCGCTCGGCTACCCAAATCTATCTCAATGGTAAACTCACAGTCGGTATCAGTCGGCTCGATTCTACCTCCTTGCTCATTAACATTCCGCAGAGGGTTTGAATCACTATCTGCAAACCAATCGGCTATCCACTTCGCTTCAATATCAATATCGTCACAGCTATTTACTGCAGAACTCGTCCACGCCCCCCAAAGCCGCTCCTGGGCATCCACTGCAGCAACGCTGGCTACCGAACGTTGGTACCCAGCATTAGCACTTTGTAGCGCTTTAAGCTGCATAGCCGCCACACCAATGAGCCCTATAGAGAGAACCACCAGCGCGATAAGCGCCTCAATTAAGCTAAAGCCGCGCTGAGAGCTCATGAACCACTCTCCTTCCGACGAATGCTCCCCGTGGTACGGATCACCAGCGTGACAGGTGAAAGCGAGGCATTTCCACGAGTAGGGGCTAACATCAATTCGCAGGGCGAGGCAGGGCAGAGGGAAATATCGGCATCACCTAAGTTCTTGAAAGTGAGCGAAAATGCTTGCTGTGGCGAGGTGATATTGGCTGACTGGCCCACCCGCACCAGCGTAGTCTCATTGTTCGTGCCACTGTGTTCCACCCAATAGCACCCCGCCGAGTAGCGATAGCTACTCTCACCTTCACCGCTTTCATCATTCGCTACCGTTGTTTCACTATTACGACAAGATACTGGACGTCGGGTAGAGGTGGTGGCGTTTGGAGGTGAAAAGAAAACAGATATATCACTGCGCTGTTTTATCGCCTCACTGCGGGCAAAACTGAGCACTGAGATCAGTTCATTAACATCACTGGAAAATTGCTGACGAGCAAGGAAATCCGAAAACGCAGGAACCGCCATCATCGCCATGATGGCCGCGATCATCAGTGTGACCAGTAGCTCAATCAGGGTAAAGCCGGCTTGACCTCCTCGCTTACCAACAAGCATGAGGTAACCTTTCGCCGCTCGAACTAAGCGTAATACTGCTTTCGCAATCGTCGTTTTTATCCGTACTTGCGCTCAACAGATACCCCCTGCCTCCGTCATTAATAGTCAGCGCGATGATATAGTGCCTCTCTGGCGAGTCGGTCGATACATTGTCGCAATTGACGTACGAGTAATTTCGGGTAAAACAACGCTCAAGCTCCGAAGCAGCTTGCATAAGGGCCGCATGGGCGTCAGTTCGTACTGATTTCTGCACATAGCGGGTATAACTGGGGTAGGCAAAGGAGGCGACGATGCCAATGATTACCAGCACAATCATCAATTCAATGAGGGTGAAGCCGCGCTGGCCCTTCAGCAAAGAACGGCCAGAAAAAGAGTGAGAAACATAAGACACGCGGCTCTGCTCCTGTATTAGTTGGCTCATACCGTTTCAGTATGTCGCAAACTAATACGCATTGCATCACGAAGGTTGTGATCAGCTGCTGACAATCACCTTTTCACGCAATTCCTTCGGCATCGAAAAGGTAATGGTTTCTTCGCGACCTTGGAGCTCTTCGGGTAGTGCAGCGCCCAGGGTTTGCAGCTTGGCAATCACGCCTTTGACCAGCACTTCAGGAGCACTGGCACCCGCGGTTACACCAATCCGTGAAACATTATCAAGCCACTGCGGGTCGATCTGATCAGCGTTATCGATCAAATAGGCGGGCGTGCCCATACGCTCCGAAAGCTCACGTAGGCGGTTGGAGTTTGAGCTGTTGGGGCTGCCCACCACCAGGAGTAGATCACTTTGGGCGGCTAGTTCGCGTACTGCATCCTGACGGTTCTGCGTGGCGTAGCAGATATCGTCATTGCGCGGCCCCTGGATGTCAGAAAACTTATCGCGCAGCGCATCGATCACCTTGGCGGTGTCATCCATCGACAGCGTCGTCTGAGTCACGAAAGCCAGCTTGGTTGGATCACTCACCTCCAGCTTAGCAACGTCTTTTTCGTCCTCTACCAAGTAGATCCGGCCGCCGTGGGAAGTGTCGTAACGCCCCATGGTGCCTTCGACTTCCGGGTGGCCTTCATGGCCGATCAAGATGCACTCCTGGCCGCGCTTGGCGTAGCGCAGCACTTCAAGGTGAACCTTGGTCACTAGCGGGCAGGTGGCGTCAAACACCTTCAAACCCCGTCGTTCCGCATCGGCTTGCACCGCCCGGGAAACGCCGTGGGCAGAGAAAATGACGATAACGTCATCGGGCACTTCATCCAGCTCTTCAACAAACACGGCCCCACGGGCACGCAGGGTTTCGACCACAAAGCGGTTGTGGACAACCTCATGGCGCACATAGATAGGCGGGCCAAACACATCCAGTGCACGGTTGACGATATCGATCGCGCGATCCACACCGGCACAAAAACCACGCGGATTGGCTAACTTGATCTGGATGGACTGTGATTGTGTCGGTTGCGTCGATTGCATAGTAGCGCCTTGATGCGTAAGCGGCATCGTTTAGTGAATTAATGCGTTGTCACCGGTTTGACGTCGAGCACCTCGACTTCAAACGTCAGGGTACGCCCTGCCAGCGGGTGATTGAAGTCCACTTCAATACGGTCACCGTCAATGGTTTTGACCACACCGGGCAATTCCGTTCCCGCTTTATCGGCAAACGACATCACCATACCAATTTCTGGGGCTTCATCACCAAAATCGGTTCGTTTCAGGGTCTGAATATTTTGCGGGTTGTGCTGGCCGAAGGCATGCTCAGGGGTTATCTGAAAGGTCCCCTCCTGACCTGCGGCCAACCCTTTAATGGGGTGCTCAAAACCGGGCGGCAGATTACCGTCGCCAAACTCAAACGTGGCCGGCGCTTTCTCTTTGGTGGAGTCCACCAAGGTGCCATCTTCCAGCTTTAAGGTGAAGTGCAACGTCACTTCCATACCTTCATCGATCAGATAGTCGCTCATCGCAGCTCTCAATAGTCAGTTTTTCTCAACGTTCGATTAATTGGAAGCGTTGGCTGCTTTTTTGCGCCGCCGCTCGCCCATAATGGATTCCCATATTAGAGCGACCGCCCCCAGAGTAATCGCGATATCCGCCACATTAAACGCCGGGTAGTACCATCCGGCAGCGTGGAAAGAGAGAAAATCGACCACATAGCCATGCACCAGGCGGTCGTAGAGATTCCCCAGCGCGCCACCGATAATCAGCGGTAGCGCTATCGCCAACAGCTTTTCGTCGTGCTTGATCCGCGAAAGCCACACTGTCAGCGCCACGCTGGCACCCACGGCAATTAAGGCGAAGAACCAGCGCTGCCAGCCGGGATGGGTGGCTAAAAAGCTGAACGCCGCGCCGGTATTGTGCAACAGGGTCAAATTAAAGAACGGCAGCACGGTTACCGGCTGGGCATAGCCCAACTGGCTACTGGCTATGTACTTGGTGACCAGATCCAAGGCAATCACCGCCGCCGCCAGCCATAGCCAGCGCAGCGGCCGCTGCATATTCGGCCGCGCGTTTTTATCGGTCTCACTGGGCGTGTTGTTATCAGGCATAGTAACGAATCTCACCGCTGCCTTCGGAGAGGTTACTGATACAGCGGCCACAGAGATCAGGATGATCCGCATGGGTGCCTACATCCGGGCGATGGTGCCAGCAGCGCTCACACTTGGTGTTGTCGCTGGCTTTGACGGCGACTTTGAGGCCATCTAGCTCCGTCGCTTCTGCATCGCCTAACTCAGTCTCACTTGCATAAGACAAGGGCTTAAGCGTCACTTCACTCGTCAGCATCACAAAACGCAGCTCATCGCCCAGTTTAGCCAGCGTCGCCTGCAGCTCGTCGCTGACATACAGGGTGACTTCAGCTGCCAGGCTGCCTTTAATGACTTTGGCATTACGGGCATCTTCCAGGCACTTGTTAACCGAGTGCTTGACCTCCAGCACCTGCTCCCAGAAAGCACGGCCCAGCTCAGCGTTGTCGTCCAGACTGCCCAAACCAGTGTAGTAGGTCTCCAAGAGCACGCTGTCACCGCGCTTACCGGGGATATTCTCGTGAATCTCCTCAGCGGTGAAGGAGAGGATCGGCGCAATCCAACGGCTCAGCGCCTCCACCACATGATAGAGCGCTGTTTGCGCACTGCGCCGCGCCAGTGAATCAGTTTGCGTGGTGTACTGGCGATCCTTGATGACATCTAAGTAGAAGCCACCCAGCTCCCGGGCGCAAAAACCATGCACCTGCTGATAAACATCCAGGAAGCGGTACTCTTCGTAGGCTTTTTCGATCCGCGCCTGTAGTTGGTGAGCACGATCTACCACCCACTGATCCAGCGCCAGCATATCGCCAAACGCTACCTGGTTTTTCTCTGGATCAAACCCGTTAAGGTTCGAAAGCAGGAAGCGGGCGGTGTTACGAATCCGCCGATACACATCGGAGGTGCGCTTCAAAATCTCATCAGATACTGCCATTTCGCCGGAGTAATCGGTCGAGGCGACCCATAGGCGCAGAATATCGCCGCCCAGCTTATCCATCACTTCCTGTGGCGCGACCACGTTGCCCAGCGATTTCGACTGTTTGCGGCCCTGGGAGTCGACGGTAAAGCCGTGGGTAAGCAGTTGACGATACGGCGGATGCCCGTCAATGGCCGACCCCGTCAGCAGCGACGAATGAAACCAGCCGCGGTGCTGGTCAGAGCCTTCCAAGTATAGATCCGCCCGCGGGCCGCTTTCGTGACCATGGGGGTGCGAGCCGCGCAGTACGTGGCGGTGGGTGGTGCCAGAGTCGAACCAGACATCCAGCGTATCAGTGACCTTATCGTAATCCGCCGCTTCTGCACCCAGCAGCTCCGCCGGTTCAAGCTTGAACCAGGCGTCGATGCCTTCTTGCTCAACGCGCTTGGCCGCCTCTTCCATCAACCCAACGGTACGCGGATGCAGCTCGCCGGTTTGCTTATGTAAGAAGAACGGAATCGGCACGCCCCAGTTACGCTGGCGGGAGATACACCAGTCTGGACGGTTAGCGATCATACTGTGCAGACGCGCCTGCCCCCAAGCGGGGGTAAAAGCCGTGGCTTCGATGCCTTCCAAAGCACGCTCGCGCAGGGTTTTACCGTCTTTGCCCTGAATGTCCATGCCCACAAACCACTGGGCCGTGGCACGGTAGATCACCGGCGTTTTGTGGCGCCAGCAGTGCATGTAGCTATGTTTGATCGGGATATGCGCCATCAGCGCACCCACTTCGCGCAGTTTTTCGACGATATGCGGGTTGGCTTTCCAAATCATCTGACCGCCAAAGAACGGTAGGTCATCAACGTAAACGCCGTTGCCCTGCACCGGGTTGAGCATGTCGTCGAACTCCATGCCATGCTCGCGGCAGGTGATAAAGTCATCCATGCCGTAAGAGGGTGCGGAGTGAACGATACCGGTGCTACCCACTTCTGACTCGACGTACTCTGCCAGATAAATCGGCGAGAGCCGATCATAGAACGGGTGGCGGAAATTGATCAGATCAAGACTCTTGCCTTGAGTGGTAGCAATCACTTCACCTTGCAGGTCAAAGCGCTCTAGGCAGCTCTCCACCAACTCTTCCGCCAGCAACAGCAACCGCTCGCCGGTATCGACCAGTGCATAGGTGAACTCAGGGTGAACGTTAAGCGCCTGGTTGGCCGGAATAGTCCACGGCGTGGTCGTCCAGATCACCACTGCCGCAGGCTTAGACAGTTCGCTTAAGCCAAAGGCCGCGGCGAGCTTATCGGCATCTTCCACTGGGAAGGCCACGTCGATGGCGTCAGATTTTTTATCAGCGTACTCCACTTCGGCTTCCGCCAGCGCCGAACCACAGTCAAAGCACCAGTTGACCGGCTTCAAACCTTTAAACACATAACCCGCGTCGACCATCTCGGCCAAGGCACGAATCTCGCTCGCTTCGTTGGCGAAATCCATAGTGCGATAGGGGTGATCCCAATCGCCAATAATGCCTAAACGAACAAAGTCGGCCAGTTGTGTTTCAACCTGGGCGCCAGCGTATTCACGGCAAAGCTCACGGGCGTGATCGGGTGCCAGGTGTTTGCCATGAGTCGTTTCAACTTTGTGCTCAATGGGCAAGCCGTGGCAGTCCCACCCCGGTACATAGGGCGCATCAAAACCGGCTAAGTTTTTTGACTTAACGATAATATCTTTAAGAATTTTATTAACGGCATGACCAATATGGATGCTGCCATTGGCGTAGGGAGGGCCATCGTGCAGCACAAACAGCGGCGCCCCCGCACGCGCTTCACGCAGGCGCTGGTAAATGTTCATATCCTGCCACTGGGAAACTCGCCCAGGCTCCTGCTTCGGCAGCATGCCGCGCATGGGGAAATCAGTTTCAGGCAAATTCAGCGTATGCTTATAATCCATGGTCTCGTCAGCCGTTGTTAGCATCGGCGGCATCATCCGCCGAAGAAGAATCAGAAGAAATTGTATTTGAAGACCCAGCATCTGAAGACATCGACTCACGCCCAAGCGGGGCCGAGGCCAGCGGAAGAGAATAGTCTTGCTTACCCACCATCGCGCTTAAATAGTGGCGAGCGCGGGCCTGGTCACGTTCAATTTGCGCTTTAAGCGCTTCAAGGCCGTCAAACTTCACCTCACCCCGTAGCCGCGCGCAGGGAAACACCGTCATGCGTTGGCCGTAAAGGTCAGCGTTAAAATCCAGCAGGTGCACCTCAAGCGTTGGCCGGTCTGAGCCCACCGTGGGGCGGAAGCCGACATTCGCCACCGCCGGGTAGCGCTCTCCATTTTCCAGTTCAGCCACTACCGCATAGACCCCACGCAGCGTTAACGGCTGGGGCATCAGCGGCAGGTTGGCAGTCGGTACACCAATGGTGCGCCCTAGCTGCTGGTCGCGCACCACGCGGCCATGTAACGAATAGGCACGACCCAGCAAGCGCGCGGCAGCAGAAAAATTGCCGCTGGCAAGCAGCGTCCGCACTCGTGAACTGGAAACGCGTTCGTCATCCACGGTAAAGGTGCGGGTGTGCTCTACGCCAAAGCCCTGTTCACGCCCCACCTCTGCCAGTAAGGCAAAATCGCCACGGCGATCACAGCCAAAGCGGAAATCATCGCCCACCACCAAATGTTTAACACCGAGCCCATCGATCAATACCTGGTCGATAAACTCACGCCCGGTAAGGCTGCGCAGCGCATCGTTAAACGGCAGAACCAGCACTTGCTCAGCGCCAAAATCGCGCAGTAGCCGCACTTTTTCGCGCAGCCGGGTTAACCGCGGCGGTGCTTGGTCACCGGCAAAAAACTCCCGCGGCTGGGGCTCGAACACCACCACTGTCAGCGGCACACTCCAGCGCGCCGCATGCTCACGGCACTGCTGCAGGATGGCTTGATGGCCGCGATGCACCCCATCGAAATTACCAATGGTCGCAACGCAGCCACGATGAGCCGCTTTCAAGTTGTGCAGACCTCGAATGACGCGCATGGCACCTCAGCCGTTGGAGGAGTTAAAGCCTCTGATTATAACGAACACGCCCGGCGGGGTGCAGTTACGATTGCATTTTAAAATGACGAATGCGCAAACCCAGTGCAGCCAGCCAGGCAAAATAAAGCGACCCACCCAATACCACTAAGCCAGCGACCCAGCTTACCCGCTGCCAAAGGCCAAAGGTAAGCCACGCTTGCCAGTCAGGTGCGACAAAGTAGAGTGCCGCACACATTAACCCACTGCCACCTATTAACTGCACCGAATACCGCTTCCAGCCCGGCTGAAAGACCAACACGCCTTGCTTATGCAGCAAATAGCCCAGCAGGCCAGCGTTTAAGAACGCAGAAAGCGCGGTGGCTAACGCCAACCCGGCATGGGCTAGCGGCCAAATCAGCAGTAGGTTTAACACCATATTAGCGACCATGGCGATAATACCTACCTTTACCGGCGTCTTGGTGTCTTGGCGGGCAAAAAAGCCTGGCGCTAATACTTTGATCAACATAAAGGCCACCAAGCCAAAGGCATAAGCGCGCAGGCTCATGGCCGCCATTTGGATGTCGTTATCGGTCATCGCCCCATAATGGAACAGCGTAATCAACAACGGTTCGGCAAGCACCGCCAGCGCCAGCGCCGCAGGCAAGCCTAACAGCAATACAATGCGGATAGCCCAATCAAGCATGGCCGCAAAGTGCTCTTTGGACTGGTCAGCATGGCGTTTAGACAGCGCGGGCAGAATCACCGTACCAATCGCCACCCCAAACACGCCCAGGGGTAGCTCCACCAAACGATCTGAATAGTAGAGCCACGACACGCTGCCCGCCGCCAGCAATGAAGCCAACACGGTATCCAACAGCAGATTAATTTGCGATACCGATACCCCAAACAGCGCAGGCCCCATCAATTTCAGTATGCGTCGCACGCCCTCATGGGCAAAATTTGGCCATGGCGTGGGCATCAACCCCAAACGCAGTAAAAACGGCACCTGAAAAACCAACTGGGCCGCTCCAGCGATCAACACGCCCCAGGCGAGCGCCATGGCGGGCTCTTCCATTAGCGGCATTAAAAACAGCGCCGCACCAATCAGCGAAAGGTTAAGCAGCACCGGGGTAAACGCGGGAACCGCAAAACGGTTCCAGGTATTCAGCACGCTGCCTGAAAACGCGGTAAGCGAAATCAGCAATAAATAGGGAAACGTTAAGCGCAGCATATCCGCGGTCAGTGCCAGCTTTTCGGGCTCGCTGCCAAACCCGGGGGCAAACACCCAAATCAGCCACGGTGCACAGAGCATGGCCACAGCGGTAATCAACGCCAGCACTGCCGTTAAACTACCCGCAGTCGCATTCAGCAGCGCGCGGATCTCTTCACGGCTGCGCTGGGTGGAGTACTCTGAAAGCACCGGCACAAAGGCTTGGTTAAACGCCCCTTCGGCAAACAGACGGCGCAGAAAGTTAGGGATCTTAAACGCCACAAAAAACGCATCGGCGCCATCCCCCGCCCCCAATAAGGTAGCGATGACCACATCGCGTGCCAGCCCCATCACCCGCGACAGCATGGTCATGGCACTAACCACAAGACCAGAGCGCATTAGCCCACGGCGGGCTATTGCGGTGCTAGGGGACGTATTGGGTGCTTTATTCACCGTCATAAGCTATCCAGAACACACCATCCAGAAAAAACCATCTAGAACACACCATCCAGAAGAAGCTATCTAGAAAAGATCACCTAAAAAAGACCACCTAGGAAAATCATCCAGACACAAAAAAACCGGCCGCAGCCGGTTTTTTTATGGCGCCTGCCGGCTTACGCCGCCAGTGCCTTAATACGCTTGTTCAAACGGCTCTTCAGGCGAGCTGCTTTCTTCTTAGACAGCACATCTTTGTCTGCAATACGGTCAACGACCGGCTGCATGGCCTTGAACTCTTCCATTGCCTTAGCGTGGTCGCCGGTGCCGATCGCTTTCACTACACGCTTGATGTAGGTGCGGACCATGCTGCGCTGGCTGGATTTCAGGACGCGACGGTTCTCGGCCTGGCGGGCGCGCTTGCGAGCTTGCTTGCTGTTCGCCACAGGGTATCTCCTTGGAGAATAAAGGTTGCCGATAAAACGGCAACGAAATTAAATATGTGTTCATCGGCTGCGCTGTCACAGCACGACGTTTCCGCAACAACCAATTGATTTGGCTGGGATATCACCCTACCAAAATGTGTAGCAGGCAGTCTAAATAAGCTGCCCACCCACGGGACTTGTCTGAGAGGATGGCGTAGTCTATCACGCGCTAGGCCCGCTTGCTAGCGGCGCATTGACAAGCGTAACGTATAACACTGAATGAAATACCCACACTTTTATGCTGAGAGCGTTTCGACCTCAAAGCCAACAATCTGGCGCTGTTCACGAGAGAACTCGACGCCGACCAAGTGAATCGGCTTACCCGTGGCGCGGTACTTGTCCGCGTAACCTTTGGCTTTAATCTGCCCCAGCGCGCTGCCTTCTGGCAACTGCTCCACCACCTTAAACTCGAACAGGTAAAGGTGCCCGGCGAAATCCACCGTCATGTCCACTTTGCCGAAATGGCTGGCGTCTTCCACCGTGACACTTAGCCCCAGAGCAGCAAAGTGGCTATAAAACACACTGGCATAATGCCCTTCATACTGGGCAATGGGATTGTTGCGATACCAATCGTGGGGTAGCCCAGCGTAAAGAGCTTTAAGATGAACTTCCAGACCTGCCAAGTCATGAGCACGCAAATGTGTGAACAACGTTTTGCGTTCACGAGGTGCGTTTTCAACGCCTAATATCGGCAATAATGCTTGGTTTAGGCTGGTTTCTACTTCTTGATTCGGAAAGCCCAGGGTATATAACCGATACCCCAACATGGGCTCTTCTACCTGTTTAACGGTCAGGTATCCCGTTTGAAAAAGCAGCGCCTCAGTGGCTATGTGGTCAACATCAAAACGGCTCAGCAATTCAGACTCGGTTTCCAACTGATCTAATGACGGCGTAAATACGCCTCGCTGTCTTAAAATTTCTACTAAAAATGTCGGTGTGGCGCTCTCAAACCAATAAGGCCCAAACTGACGCTTTTGAAACAGCAGCAATACATCAAAGGGATTATAAACAGCGGTGACTTCCTGACCGCCCCAACGGTAGCCGTTATACCAATGCTTAATTTGAGCACGATCCAACCCCGGCAGCTCAGGCGCAAATACACTATCAACATCCTCATCGGTATAGCCACAAATCGACGCGTAAGGCGCATCTAAAGTAATGTCATTGAGATTATTCAGTCCTGAGAAAAGGCTAACCTTGCTGAATTTTGAAACACCGGTAAGCAGTACAAAGTTCAAGTATGGGTCAGCATCTTTAAGAACGCTGTAAAGGTTTTTAAGCCCTTCACGCAGTTCGAGAGCTCTCTTTGGCACCAGGATATTATCGAGAATCGGCTTATCGTATTCATCAATCAGCACTACCGTACGTTGACCAAACTTCTGGTGTGCGCGGCGAATCAGATCCGAAAAATCATTGGCAATTAGTTTGGGCCGCTCACTGACAATACCCAGGCGCTCGCGGTGCTGAGCCAGCTGATAGCGGATATGGGTATCCAGCTCTTCACGACTAACCAAATGCCCATCGGCAAAGCTAATACGAATCACCGGATGCTCAGTTTGCCAGTCCCATTTATCGTGAATATACAGCCCTTCAAACAGCGCTTTGCGTCCTTCGAACAAACAGCGCAGCGTATCCAGCAGCAGGCTTTTACCAAAACGACGTGGGCGAGAGAGGAAAAAGTACTTTCCTTCTTCCGTTAAGCGATGAATATCTGGCGTTTTATCAACGTAGTAGTAACCCCCTTCACGGATATCTGAGAAGGTCTGAACGCCGATAGGTAGTTTGAGCCGGTTCTCAGTGGGCATAGTAACCTCAGGAAGCCAATGAGCTTAACGCAAGCATAACACGCAAGGTACGCTTCTCATCTCTAGCGGGCCTTAGCTCACGCATAGCTTGTCTATATGAAAACAAGCTTCAGCATTTACGGTGCCTCCTGCCCCATAGGCGCTAAAATTTTGCGTAAAAAGTGGCGTGTTCGCTCATCTTTGGGAGCAGTGAACAGCTCCTCTGGTGGTGCTTGCTCGACGATGCCGCCGTCATCCATAAAGACCACTTGATCAGCTACTTCCCGGGCGAACTGCATTTCGTGGGTGACCACGATCATCGTCTGGCGCTCTAACGCTAACTGTTTCATCAAGCTCAACACCTCCTCTACCCATTGGGGGTCAAGGGATGAAGTCGGCTCGTCAAACAGAATCACATCGGCGTTGGCCGCCATCGCTCGGCCAATTCCCACCCGCTGCTGCTGGCCGCCCGAGAGCGAAGCCGGGTAAGCATCCGCCTTATCCGCCAAGCCAATACGCTCCAGAATCTCCCTCGCCCGCGCATGGGCTTTAGCTTTGGGCATCTTGTCCACCACGATCATGCCCTCACTGATATTCTCCAGCGCGGTTTTATTGGCGAACAGGCCATAGTTCTGAAACACAAAAGCCGTGCGCCGACGCAGCGCCAAAATATCCGCCCGGCTGGCGCGCTGGGTATCGACACTTAAATCCCCGACGGTTAAGCGCCCCGCGTCCGGGCGCTCTAAAAAGTTAATACAGCGCAGCAGCGTTGACTTACCCGTGCCAGAAGGGCCAATGATCACAATGATTTCGCCCCGGGAAAGGCTCAAGTCGATATCTTTAAACACCGTGTGGCCGCTAAAACGCTTGGTAATGCCTTGCAGCGAGATCATCGTTGGTAGGCCTTATTCAGGTAAATTTCCAGCCGACGCTGCCCCCAGGAAAGCACTTCCACAATCGCCCAATAGATCAACGCCACCAGCAAGAACGCTTCTAAATAAAGGAAGCTGCCCGCGGCCTCTTTTTGCGTGGCGCCCATTAATTCGGTAACCCCCAGCGTAAAGGCCAACGAGGTCGCTTTAATCATATCGATGAAGTAGTTCATTAGCGTCGGCGTTGCCACGCGGGTGGCCTGGGGCAGAATAATACGCCGCATAAGCTGCGACTGGGTCATGCCGATGGAGAGCGCAGCCTCGGTCTGGCTGCGGTCAATCCCCACAATGGCTGCACGAATCGACTCGGCCATATAAGCAGAAAAGTGCAACGTTAGCCCCAGCACCGCGGCGGTAACACCGGTAATAGAGATCAATGCACTTATTAGCTGCGGCAAGCCATAGTAGAAAAGGAACAGCTGAACCAGCAGCGGCGTGCCACGGAAAAACGAGATAAACAGCAGCGCAAAGCCGTTTAAGAATGGCACTTTTGACACGCGAACCACCGCCAGCAGGCAAGCCAAAATCAGCGCAAACACCATGGCAATCGTCGCCATTTCCAGCGTGAGCGGCAAGTAGCGCAGCAGAACCGGCAGCAGCCCCCACATATACTCGAGGTTAAGCATGGTTATTCAACATAGTCATTAGCCATTAGCGCATCGCGTATAAGCAAACGGCCATGGCATTGCCACGGCCGCGTAGAACGGATAAATCAAACGGTTACGGCTGAGTGATATCGGTATCAAACCACTTTTCAGATATCTCGCGCAGCTCACCACTTTCACGAAGCTGAGCAAGGGCTGCATCAACGCGATCACGCTGCTCACGACCTGCCTCGTCATCACGAAACGGCAGCGCATTCTCAATGGTCGAGAACGGCTGGCCAGCCAGTTCCAGTGGTAGGCCTTTCTCTTTAATGACCTGCGTAGCGCTGACGCGATCCATGACAAACGCCTCAACACGGCCTAGTGCCACATCTTGCTCAATATTGGACTCATAGGTGCGAATATCGATTTCATCGGCGTTCGGCTGCTCACGCAGTAGCAGCTCGTAGTTCGAGCCCAGGTTAACCGCAACACTCTTGCCGGATAAATCTTCCACACCTTGAATGGCATCATTACCAGCCCGCACCACCACCTGTGCGCCGTCGTACACGTAAGGCGAAGTGAACACATACTTCGCTTGACGCTCAGGGGTGATCGTAATCTGGTTAGCAATGGTGTCTATACGCCCAGACTCCAACATACCTGCCAAGCCCGAGAAGCTCGCCGTAACGAACTCAATGTCATCACCGGTGATCTCGCCCACGGCGTTCATTACATCAACTTCAAAGCCTTGTAGCTCGTCTTGCTCAACGAAGGTAAAGGGAAAATAACCACCGGACATGCCCACACGGAGCGAATCTGCATGAGCAGCGGCGGCAAACAACCCGCTGGCAACACTCAACGAAAGCGCGGCCAGGGTGAGATTAAGCTTACGGGGTAGTGGCATGAGTCTGTTTCCTCGTTGGTCGATAGTGCGACGATGCGAATAGCCAAACAAATAGTCATGAAACATTAATGTCGACTATTTTACCCCTACGACAAAAGCATACAAAAGAATATTAAAATTAATTTTTATTCCCTTATTGAATATGCCGTTACAAAGGGCTGTATGGCTACTTTTGTTTGATAGCCAGGAACGTTTTAGGGGTAGCAACTTGGCGCTCAGCATCCAACACGCTTCCGCCTAACGCTGCCAACTCCTGGGTAAACGCCACCAGCTTCTCCAACTGCACCTTATCAAAACCGCGCCTACGCTTGGGCTTTTTGAGGATCACACTTACGCCACCGATTAAGTGCTCTTCTTGCAGGAAGGCCTCTGGAGAGGGCATCACTCCAGGCGGGTAGGCATTAGCAATCCGCAATGGATTTTGCGGGGTAACGCCTGGCACGCTGTAAACCTGAAAGGCCGCATCGTAGTGGGCCTCCCACTTTTGCAGGCTCGATAACAGCTTTTTGTTGAGTGCGATATCCGGTTGGTCAAACATCACAAACAGTACATGAGAGCTCTCTTCTGCCTCTACAGGTGCCACCTCCTCTACGCTATCTTCACTCTCGGGTAACGTAGAGGAGGTATTCATCTGTTTAGCAACAGCAGGGGGCTCAGCGGGGATTTCATTGCTCTCATCGGCTGGCGCTGACTGCCCTAGCCTTAGCCACTCTCCGCCACTCCACATTCCACTTTCGAGTACGCCTCTGCCGCTTAGTAAGAAATACATGCCAACGACCAGGCTGTTGAAACTCAACCAACCTGCAGCAATCGCTAAGGTTACCGCTAGTTTATGCGGATCCATGGGGTGTCTTCCTGCCCAATGACGAACGTAAAATTTGGGCACCCGCAAGCCGACGAGTGCCAAGATAACGACTCATTATCGAGCAAACGCTGGGAAGATCAATTTTTGCGGGCTAAGTCATTAGTGGCAGAGGGTTTAGAAGAAGCAAGTCCAGTAGGTGTTGGGACTCGCACAATTAACACACCGATCGGCTAGTTAATTAATCCAGCAGAGAAAGCACGCTTTGTGGATTCTGGTTGGCCTGAGCTAGCATCGAGGTACCAGCTTGCTGCAAAATCTGTGTGCGCATCATATTAGATGCCTCTACAGCATAGTCAGCATCCTCAATTCTCGACTTAGCAGCTCCCAAGTTCACTTGCTCCTGGCTCAAGGTGCCAATGGCAGATTCAAAGCGGTTGTTGAGCGCCCCGTACTGAATTCGATAGCCATCAACTTGCCCCATTGCCTGCTCAAGCTTCTGCATCGCTTCTAAGGCCTTCTCGATAGGATCCAGCTCCACCCCTTCAAGCCCCAGTGATTGAGTATCAGAAGGCGTGGGAGCGATCGTGATGGAATCCATTTCCTGATCAACGCCAGCACTGACCACTATATTGCTAGGAGTGCTAACGGGGGTTGATACTGGCTCGGGATCGCCATACTCAATTGGCATGTCATCCCAGGTAGCTCTGGCATTAAATGAACCTTAACCTACAACGAAAACAATCAGGTTTTCGGTGACTTTATCGAAAGTTACTCGCTCCAGCATATTTTCCGATAGATTGCCGTTGTTAAACTCGGTACCGTCATCATCAGCCGATGCCTCATCAAGCCGATCACCGTCGCCGCTATAAGTAATTTTCATGTCGCTATAATCAAGTTCAACAGGCGGCAAGTTTAGGTCATAACTTCCCGCTGCATCTTGTAGCAGGCTAGCATCGTAACTGGCCCCCGGTTCAAATCCATTATCAGACGTAAGTAGTGAAGCATTAAGATCGGTAGCGTCGCGGGACTGCAAAACATGGTCAGGATGAGACCCATCAATAGGCGTTCCTATTAGATGCTTCCCATCTTGCGTGAAGATCTGAATGTCATCATCTAAACCAAAAGAGTCGATCTCCAACGTGACGTTAGTGGCCCCCTCAGGTATGTAAGCCAATGAAACTGTACCAGAGGTAGAACCCTTAAAACCAGGCTCAAGAAGCTCAGTAATATGAGATGTAGTGGTCAACTAATCCCGGACAGTAATTTAAGATTTTCCTCAGCCACAACGGGATGCATGCCACCGTTAAACGAATGAGGGCGCTGCTGGTTGTAGTAACCCATCAGATATCCACTAACGTCTTTCTTGGCCTCAGGTAGATTTCGATATCCCAAAGCCGGTATCCACTCCGATTTCAGGCTCCGGAACAGCCTTTCCATCGGCGAGTTGTCCCAGCAGTTGCCACGTCGGCTCATGCTTTGTTTAATTCGATAGCGCCAAAGTCTTTGGCGGAACTTGCGGCTTGCATACTGACTACCCTGGACGCCCTTCTAAGTGTCAAGTGGCGATTTGCGTCTGATTTATCTCCCGATGGCGGCTGCGCAGCACATAATAGAGCTCCCGGGCAATATAGCGTTTCAGGCATCGGATGGCTTCCAGCTTGGAGTGGCCCTCTCCCACCCGCCGGGCAATGTATGCCTGAGTATCGGCATCCAGGCGTAGCCGCCCGATGGCGATGATATGCAGCGCACTATTGGCGGCGCGATCGCCACTACGGTTGAGCCGGTGCCGCTGCGTCTTACCTGACGAGGCAGGAATAGGACTAACGCCACATAGCGCCGCAAAGCTGGCTTCTGAGCCAAGGCGGTCCGGATTGTCGCCTGCCGTGATCAGTAGCTGTGCGGCCGTCTCGTAGCCTACTGCCGTTCGCGACACCAACTTTGGTGCCAGCTCATCGACGATAGCCTTGATCATGACGTCCAAATCGGCAATCTCGTCGTGCAGTTCCAGGTAGCGGCGCGCGAGGGATTTCAGGGCGATGCGGTAAGCCATCGTGACATCCCGGTACCCGTTCAAATCGGGTCGCCATGCCGCCAGTGTCCGAAGCAGCTGCATTCGCGTCATGTTCCTCAACAGATCGCGCAGTTCCTCTGGCGCCGAGACCACTTGAGTCTGGATCATCTGGAGGGCCACACGGCGAGCCGCGACCGCAGTTTTTCGGCAAACCTTCAGGACACGCAAGGACTCGATCATCCCGTCACGTGTCTTCGGGGTGACAGTGCGAATACCCGCATAGGCCGCATGAGCGGCATTCTCTGCATCGATTGCGTCATCCTTGCCGCGCTTGCGCCGTACGGTCTTATCGGGTGTCGTGACTTCCAAGATAGTGATGCCTGCGCGCTGTAAGTAGCGCAGCAGGCCAGCTCCATAGGTGCCGGTGCATTCAATCCCCACCCGGCTGAGCTCGCCGAAAGAGCGCATCCAGGTCAGCATAGTCTTGTAGCCATGCCGGGTGGTAGGAAAGCTGGCGGTGCCAAGCACACGGTCATGGGCATCCACGACGGCGGCCACATGCAGCTCTTTGTGGGTATCAACACCGCCGATAATGACAGAGCGATCACTGGGTTGCTGACTCATGGTGGATCTCCAAGCTATTGATTCAGGATGGTTTCACCGAGTTCGATAGCCTGGACACGACAGTAATGAGACAGGCTGTCAGGCCCTTCTTGGGTCACATGCTTCGACGAGGCGAAACCTCGCCGCCAGTGCTCCCGGGTCACCGACAGGTCCAGGGAAAGACACACACACTACCCGGGTCGATCGGAATGTGGGTCAGGAGACCCGGGAGCCCTCACGGCACCAGGTCTTCAGAATAGGTCAATTACTATAAGTGCCGAATCAACCCAGAAACACCTGGCACCTTGTAGTCTTACTATCGGAATGGAACATGACGCTCTTTGGCTGACCACGTTGCTCCCAAGCGTGATCCAGCGCTTTCACAACAAGATCTGCATCCGGGCTGGACGACATGGCCCAGCCAACAACACGACGAGCATAAAGATCCAACACAACGGCCAGATAGTTCCAACGCTGGCCACTCCAGATATAAGTGATGTCACCACACCAGACCTGATTGGGCTGGTCTGGTGTAAATTTGCGGTCAAGATGGTTCGCAATATCAGGTCGCTCAACGGTCGCCTGCTTGTAAGCATGAGGGCCCGGCTGCTTACAGATCAACCCCATTTCGCTCATCAAACGCCGCACCTTGAAACGACCAATGGTGACGCCTTCTTCGTTGAGCAAACCCTTGATCGAGCGGCTGCCAGCTGAGCTGCGACTCTTTTTGAAAAGGCGGTTTACCTCAGCTTTTAAGGCCAGACGCTCAACATCCACGCGGTGCCGCCGCTGGCGGTACTCGTAGTAACTGGAGCGGCTAATATCAAACGCGTTACAGACCATTTCAACAGGCATTTGCTCACTCAACTGGTCTATCAGCGCGTACGATTCATGTCGTCCGACATCAAGAGAGCAGTAGCCTTTTTTAGGATGGTTTTTTCCATCTCAAGGCGTTTGCAGCGAGCCTCAAGCTCCTGAATACGCTGCTGTTCTGGGGTTAACGCTTTGCCCTTAGGCGTTACTCCATGACGCTCGTCCGCGAGCTGGTGAACCCAGCGTCGGAGGGCGCTTTCACCGACACCCAACGAGGTACAAGCTTGGGGACAGCTGTACCCTTGATCTAGTACTAGGCTGGCAGCTTCCTGCTTAAATTCAGGCGAAAAAGTACGTCGTTTCTTGGTCATCAGACACCTCGCTTATGGTGGCAATATTACCACCTACGTTGGTGTCCGGTTTTATTGAACCACTACAGACCGTCCAGCACTGAGCTCAGCCAACCTAGGTTTATGGAGAATTTAACACAAAAGAGACACTCGATACCGAGAAGTAGGCCACTACGCGGCTGGGGAGATAAGGCATCCCCACCAGACAGGTCGCGCCACAGCTAAGCCTTTTCAGTAAATGCCCTACACTCCTAGCTTAGCTGAGAGACATCCCATGAAAGGTGTGCGTCGTCATTCAAATTTTAATGCTCGGCATAGGCCTTAACACAAGGTCTTTTCGCCTATTTGACAACAAAAGGCTTATGGCATGATGTTCAAAAATGCCACTATGTTTGATGAAACCAAATGACCAGTAATGATGACAATGTGGTCGATTTGCAAAGTGTGCAGACATTCATTTAGCTAACGGCGCATTCCTCTCGAACAGGCTAAAAAATAGATACCCTCTGCAACAGGGTGCTACGTATAGTATTTGCCAGAGTTTAAGAGGCCTAAAAAATTGCCGATATATTTATATAACGGCATTGAGCAGGGAGCGACCGCGCATGAAAGGCATCATTTTGGCAGGAGGAAGCGGTTCTCGCCTTTACCCCATTACGATGGGTGTTTCAAAGCAATTGCTGCCTATATACGATAAGCCGATGATCTATTACCCGCTCTCAGCTCTTATGCTAGGGGGCATAGGCGATGTATTGATTATCACCACACCTAGTGATCAAGCGAGCTTTCAGAGCCTACTCGGAGATGGCAGCCGCTTTGGTATTAACCTCAGCTATGCAGTACAGCCCACCCCAGACGGATTAGCACAGGCATTTATCATTGGAGCAACGTTTATCGGTGGCGACAATGTCTGCCTCGTGCTCGGCGACAACATCTTCTATGGTCAAGGTTTTACGCCCAAGCTTCGTCAAGCGGCGGATCGAAGTAGTGGAGCAACTGTGTTTGGCTACCAAGTAAAAGACCCTGAACGTTTCGGAGTCGTGGAATTTGATTCCAGAAAACGTGCCATCAGTATCGAAGAAAAGCCTATAAAACCTCGCTCTAACTACGCTGTTACGGGCCTATATTTCTATGATAATGATGTCATCGACATTGCTAGGAAGGTGAAGCCATCTAAGCGTGGCGAGCTTGAAATTACCAGTATTAACCAAGCATACCTGGAACGGGGCGACCTACATGTCGAGATCCTTGGCCGGGGCTTTGCCTGGCTGGATACAGGCACCCATGAAAGCTTACTTGAGGCCGCCCAGTTCGTAGAAACCATCGAGAAACGCCAAGGCTATAAGATCGCCTGCCTTGAAGAGATTGCTTTTAACCAGGGTTGGCTAAGCGCTTCACATATGGAGATGCAAGGCAAATATCTTAGCAAAAGCAGCTATGGTCAATATTTGCTCTCCCTAACCAAGGAGGTTGCTACATGAGCCTAATACAATGGGTTGACTTTCAAAGCCTTGGAGACCATAGAGGCCAATTGGTTGCGCTAGAGATAGGGTATGAACAAGCGGTACCTTTTGATATCAAGCGTGTCTACTACATATACCATACGGCCCCTGGTGTAAGCCGAGGGTTTCATGCACATAAAAAACTAAAACAAGTGGCAATCTGTATTTCAGGAAGCTGTCGCATGGTATTAGACGATGGCAAAGTACGGGAATCAGTGGAAATGAACGCTCCTACCCGAGGGCTGCTGATTGACAGCTTGATGTGGCGGGAAATGCACGATTTTAGCAATGACTGCGTGCTTATTGTTCTGGCCAGCGAACACTATGATGAAACCGACTATATCCGCGACTATAACGAATTCATAAGGATAAGCCATGATGCCAACCATACACCCACTGGCTGATGTAGCCAGCAAAGACATTGGCCAAGGAACGCGTATCTGGCAATACAGCATTGTGTTTGAGGGTGCAAAAATTGGCGCTGACTGCAATATCTGTGCTCACACACTCATCGAAGGAGATGTCATAATTGGCACCAGCGTTACGATAAAATCCGGTGTCTATCTGTGGGATGGCACACGCATCGAAGATCGAGTATTTATCGGCCCAAATGCCACCTTTAGTAACGATTCTTTTCCTCGCTCTAAAGTCTATCATAAAGCTTTTAAAGGGATTACGGTCAAGCAAGGGGCTAGCATCGGCGCCAATGCAACCCTGCTCCCAGGCATTACTATTGGCACTAATTCCATGGTGGGAGCAGGTGCAGTAGTCACTCAGGATGTACCTGAAAATGCCGTGGTTGTGGGAAACCCAGCAAAAGTCATCAGGTATATCGAACAATGATTCCTTTCCTTGACCTCAGTTCTATAAATGCCACTTATCGCGATGAACTTATTGCAGCCTGTACAGATGTAATTAACTCAGGTTGGTATATCAATGGCCAACAGCTAAATTCATTTGAGCAAGAATTCGCCGCATATTGCGGAAGCAAATATTGCATTGGTGTAGCAAATGGTTTAGACGCTTTAACCCTAACTCTTCGTGCTTGGAAAGAACAGGGCAGGCTTAAAGAAGGTGATGAAGTAATTGTTCCTGCGAATACATATATTGCAAGCGTATTAGCCATTACAGAGAATAAGCTAACTCCCATATTGGTAGAGCCGAGTGAAGTCACCTACAATCTTTGCCCAAGAAATACTGAATTAGCGATCACCCAAAAAACACGAGCCATTTTACCCGTTCATCTTTATGGTCAGTTAGCGGACATGCCAGCTATTATGGAGATAGCAGAACGTCATCAGCTATTGGTATTAGAAGACTCTGCTCAAGCGCATGGAGCCAGTTTAAATGGCCGTAAAGCAGGCAACTGGGGGGATGCTGCTGGCTTCAGTTTTTACCCTGGCAAAAATCTTGGAGCCTTAGGCGATGCCGGTGCTATTACTACTGATGATGAAGAGCTGGCAAACCTTTTACGCGCACTTGGAAACTACGGCTCACATACAAAATATCAAAATGCATATCAAGGTGTAAACAGCAGGCTAGATGAAATCCAGGCGGCTATGCTACGAGTGAAGTTACGCTATTTAAACGATGAAATCGCGGCCAGACGAGAAATCGCACATGCGTACCTTACTGGCATTAAAAACCCTCTCATACGTTTGCCAGAAATTAATAGAGAAACAGCGATTACCGACAGCTCACATGTCTGGCATTTATTTGTGATTCGAAATACTCAACGCGAAGCACTACAGAACTACCTACTCAAAAATGATATCCAAACTTTAATACACTACCCAATACCCGTTCACAAGCAACAGGCCTACAGACATTGGAGTAACTCTTCACTCCCCCTTACTGAGAGCATACACAATGAAGTCATTAGCCTTCCAATAAGCCCTGTTACTAAGCACAGTGACATAGAAAAAATTATAAAAATTTGCAATTTACTCGACCAGGAAACGCATGCCTAACTGCCATATTGACAGATCGAGCTTTCCTTAATGCCTAAACTTATCATTTTAGGAGCAGGTGCTCCTCACCATGGAAAACTTCCCGCGGCTCTACGCGAAGCCCGCTCAGGAACGTCCATATTACAGTGGCAACTGGATGCCTCTAGTGTCGATGTCAAAGATGCTTTATTTGTCGCCGGCTATAAATCCGATTCTATCAAAGCACGATATCCAGACTTGCCAGTAGTCGTCAACGAAAACTGGGAAAGCACTGGTAGTGCAGCATCGCTACTTACTGCGCCATTTGGCCACAATGAACCATTACTAGTCTGCTATAGCGATGTTCTCTTCCGCTCTTCCATTCCTGAGGCGCTTGCAAACTGCGAGGCAGATATTGCTATTGCATGGGACAGCGTTTGGAAAAACCGCTATGTAGGCCGTAACGCCGGTGATCTGGTGCATCGCGAGCATGTCATTGCCAGTAAGGGATACTTAACTCGTCTCGGCGAGAATCTACCTGTCGACTGGGCAAATGGCGAATTCATTGGCCTTGTTCGCTTTTCACCAGCAGCACTAAAATATATAGCTACATCTAAAGAACAGACACCTGAAAGCCTACGCACACGTCATTTATCCGAATATATTGAGTATCTTCGCGCTAATGGCCTCAGTATTGCAGGCGTTGACGTAGCCGGGGACTGGGCCGAGTACAATGCACCTCAAGATATCGCTCGGTTTATCCTAGGCACCAAGGCCGAAACCCTTAGCCGCCTACGGGGCATGATGGGCCACGCTGTTATTCAGGATCAAGAAGCTTTCTCTGTGCAAGAGTGGCGGGCTAATCCCAAGCTGGTGATACAAAATATAGTCGATCACTTCGGCGAACGGCCATTGGCAGTACGCTCAAGCGCACGCGGCGAAGACTCCTTTGATGCTTCTAATGCAGGCGGCTATGATAGCGTCCTCAATGTCTTTGCTGGTTCCGGGCTTAAAGCTGCAATCCAGAAGGTAATCACCTCCTACGGTAAGTCCGATAGCAGCGATCAAGTGCTAGTGCAACCGATGGTGAGTAATGTCCGAGTCAGTGGCGTGGCTTTCACCCGTACACTTGGGCATGGTGCGCCGTGGTATGTTATAAACTATGAAACCAATGGTAATACCGAAGCCATTACTAGTGGTGCCAGTGCCGACCACCGAACACTACTGCTCCGACGCCAGACTGCAGATACGGCCACATTGCCAGAGCCTCAATTAGCAGGCCTAATTAAAGCCCTGCGCGAGATCGAAGCCTTGCTCGAGTACGACGCTCTCGATATCGAATTTGCGATTGATATAGCAGAAACAGTGCACATTCTTCAGGTTCGTCCTATTGCAGTAGAACGAACAGACAGCAACCTAGATGATAAAACCTGCGACCATGTTTTGCAGCAAGCCAAGGTGCGATGGCAAGCTCTTTCAGCCCTCTCCCCCCATCTACCAGGAAAGGCCGCTCCTCTATATGGTGTCATGCCCGATTGGAATCCAGCCGAAATCATAGGCACTGCCCCTAGCGCGTTGGCCAAAAGCCTTTACCGTTACCTAGTACTGGATGAGATATGGGCCACTCAACGGGCTGAATACGGCTATCGCGATGTTCGCCCTGCTCCGCTACTTGTGGAGTTTGCCGGACACCCCTACATCGATGTGCGGGCCAGCTTTGCATCTTTTATACCGGCGAATGTACCGGAATCGTTAGCAGGCCGCTTACTTGACTTCACCACCAACTGGCTTCGCCAACACCCAGAGCTTCATGACAAAATAGAGTTTGATGTCGTACCGACTTGCTTAGGCCCAAACTTCAATCGATGGGAACAACGGTTACTCCAGGAAGGGAAGTTCAAGCCGAAGGAGGTCGAAATATTAAAACGTGGGCTTAGCACCATTACAGGCAATGCCTTTTACCGCTGTCAAAGCGACCTAGATCTAATTGAACAGTTGGAGAAGCGCTTTGAAACTCTTCAGGCAAACACAGCCTTAGCACCACTGGAGCGTGCCAGACTGCTGTTGGATGACTGCCGACGCTTGGGGACACTTCCATTCGCGCACTTAGCACGCAGTGGCTTCATAGCAGTTACGCTTCTGAAAGAAGCCGAAGCCAACGGTGCTATCAGTCGTGCTGCCCGAGAAAGTTTTCTTTCCTCTTTACGTACCGTGAGCCACCAGCTCACTGAAGACGCTCGCGCGACGGCCGTTGGTGATATGGCCTGGGAAGTCTTTAGTGATCGTTATGGGCACTTACGACCAGGTACCTATGATATTACCTCTCCACGCTACGATACAGATCCAGAGCGTTATTTACGCCCACTGGTAGAGCATTCTCAGTCAACTCATCATCCACCGCAACACACCGATGCCTGGCAACAAGAGAGAGGGGCTTTCTTTTGTGAAATCAAGCGTATTGGCTTGCCTAGCGGCCCAGATGTGGTAGAGGGGTTCTTGCGCCAAGCAATTGAAGGCCGAGAATACGCCAAGTTTGCTTTCTCACGTAACCTCTCGGCCGCACTGGAAGCCTTCGCCCATGCAGGAGAAGAAATGGGACTTAGCCGGGAGCAGCTAGCCAATCTGCCATTAGAAGCATTACTCAATCTACGCACAACTTCGTTAAGCCTAGAGGACTCGGCTGAGCATCTACGCCAACAGGCCGATCAAGCATTCCAAAACCGCTGCATCGCTGCTGCCTGTGAAATGCCACCTGTTCTCACGAGTATTGCCGAGCTTGATGCCTTCATATTGGGTGCTGATCAACCCAACTTTATCGGCTCCACAAGCGTAACTGCAAGCTGCCTCGATTTAAGTCAGAAATGTATGAAGCATGCAACTAATATCGCAGGCTATATCGTACTAATCCCGCAAGCAGACCCTGGTTATGATTGGCTGTTTGGCCAAGATATTGCGGGCTTAATTACCCTTTACGGTGGGGCAAATTCCCACATGGCGATTCGTGCGGCGGAGTTTAGTATCCCGGCGGCCATTGGTATCGGCGAAAAACGCTACCGTGAGTTGTTAAAGGCACGAGTAGTCGAGCTTTCGCCAGCCAATGGCATGCTGAAGGTGATTCAATGAAACGCGTTGCAATTTCCCAACGCAGAGACACTGTTCAGAATTATAACGAGATTCGTGACTGTTTAGATATACGCTTTGCAAAACTGCTCTGGGAGTGGGGGTTTTTGCCCCTCCCGCTAGCTAGTGGCATCTCTAACCCTAACGATTATCTTCGCGCAATAAGCCCAGATGCAATCGTGCTCACAGGTGGTAACGATATTGGTAGAGCCCCTGAGCGGGATGCTTTGGAAACAGCAGCGCTTGATTACGCTCTCTGCTACCAATTACCAGTGCTCGGCATTTGCCGAGGCCTGCAAATGCTCAATCACTACCAGGGAGGGCAGTTACGCTCTATATCCGGGCACGTTGCGATACGACATACGATTAGCGGGCCACTTACACAAAATTCTCCAAGGACAGTGAATAGCTACCACAAACATGCTGTTTACCCCGATACACTAGGCAACAACTTACGCGCCCTAGCTTGGGTAGAAGATGGCAGCATTGAAGCACTCTGCCATACCACCTTACCGTGGGTTGCCATCATGTGGCACCCAGAACGAGACTCTCCACTTAACGCCGCTGACAAAGTGCTTATTACCAATCTTTTAACAGAAGGACGTCTACCGTGATAGCTATTATCCTTGCTGCTGGCCAGGGAACCCGACTGCGTCCACTTACAGATCACAAGCCTAAATGCTTGGTAGAACTTGAGGGCAAATCACTTTTAGAGCACCAGCTCATCACACTGAGAGAGCTTGGGATAAATAATATTCACATCGTAGCAGGCTATTGTGCCGAACAGCTCAATCGGGCAGACATCACTCACCATTTCAATCCAAACTATGCAAGCACCAATATGGTTAGCACGTTATTTGCAGCTGAGTCTGCAATGAGCGGTGAAGACGATCTAATCATTAGCTATGGCGATATCGTTTATGAACCCAAAGTGCTACAGACACTACTTCTTTGCGACGCCCCTATCTGTTTAGCCGTGGATATAGAGTGGAGGCGTTACTGGGCTGCCCGCATGGATAATCCATTGACCGATGCTGAAACCCTCAAAATGGTTGATGGCAACCGAATTACAGAGCTAGGTAAAAAGCCACTCTCATATAATGATATCCACGGACAATACACTGGTCTGATCAAAATCAGAGCGGATTACGTTACCCAACTATCAAAAACCTGGTGTAGCATGGATCAACATTCCCGTTACGATGGTAAAGACTTTGCCAATATGTATATGACAAGCTTTTTACAACACTTAATTGACAGTGGATGGGAAGCCCGCGCAGCCTTGATCGAAAATGGCTGGGCTGAAGTGGACTGCCAAGAAGATCTGCAAGTGGCTACGCGGTTTTGGCAACCGCGTAGCTAAACGAAAAATGTAGAACTATAAAAGAGGCTCCTTCGAAAGTCCTTGCTATTATATTATGCGAAAACATGCGATTGTCCTCGCACCATAAGAATAGAAACCGTTTTAAGAAGCGGATGGATAACATAATAGGTCTCCCCCTCTTTCTGCTCTTGCACTTGGCCGTCAGGCAATTGCTTATGAGTATAATAGTGAGTCAACACTCGAACCATAGCATCAGAGCGAATTACACCATCATAATAGTAATCAATTTCCATATCAGAAGGTGGTAAGGGATAAAGCTCACGGAAGAAGATTTTCCCAGTATCAATACCAGGTGACAGTAAAATAGCAGAAACACCAGCTTTACCGGATATCATGAAACTGTAATAGGTGGTTGTGCTGCCTCGAAATTCAGGCAACCACCCAGCGTGCATATGAAGGAAAGGGCCGGCAGCGCTTAAAACATCTCCATGTACAATTTCTCCGCCAAAGCCGGAAAATATTACAAGCTCAGGGCTAAATACCTTTAGAGTTTCAATGACTACTTGGCTATTAACACTCCCTGTATCCAGCACTTCGATGCTTGCTGAGAGCTTCTGGCAAGTATCTTCCAGCGAAACCCGCAAATCAGGGATAAAAACATCACCAAAGGCATCCAAAACAGGAGGTGCAAGCCTTTGTTCAGCTTGTCCCCATTTCTTCTGTGATGAAGATGTCAACACTAGAATATTTCCTACACGAAACCCATAGGCCAATAAGGATTGTGCATAAGCACGTGAGCGCATTGTGTCCGCAAGTAATAATGTCACATTACCAAGCACTTTACAAGAATAATCCTTTACCTGGGCACAGGATAGGTCTGAGTTACATTGCTTAGCAGTTTCATCAACCTTACTGCACAAATGCGATATAAACTGTCTCTCAAGACCAGCCACATACCCAACCCGCTGCCTCTGCGCCGTAGTCAAATCATCTTTCACAGAATATAACGTGTCCAGGCATTTTATTAGTGCATTAAGCGCGGGCAATTTATCTAATTCACTATACGCAGCCACCAGCACTTCAGCTAATCTAACGTAGAGAGAAAGGTCTCTATACGTTCCGTATGGTTTAGCTCGACCTTCATAAAGTTTATAACTTACATGTAATCGCTTAGACACTTCAAAGCGCTGTATAATCCAATTCAGCCAATAGTGAAAACTATCCGTCTGGCGCTTCTCATTTCGAAACAATTGATAACTGAGAGCTTCAAGAAGATCGGAGGTCTTTACTTCATTACCAACTGGATAAGGCATTTTGATACAAGGCATTGAAACATAATCAAGATCAACTCCACTGATTAATACATCCCTTGCCATCTCCCAAGCCACAAAAAATTGCATTCCTTGATAGGGCGCATATGTGTAGCTATGGCGATTCTCCAAATTATCACCTTCATCATAAGGATAACGCACAGAATCCAATTCATTCCCCTTTATAAAAATAGAAAAAATAGAAAACCTCATTGACCATATTTCTACTGCTTGGCTATTTATTCAACAATGAGTGCCAGAACAATGAGTCCTGGCACTTTAATCTCCATCACCTTCAACTAAACAAAGAACCTTTCAAGTCGTCAATTATATTCTTACTTGGGGAGTCAAATTTCTCGCCATCCAAATTATCATACAAGAAAAGCTTTCTTTCTTCTTTTCCTACATCCTCATTATTTAAAATAGATTCAACAAATTTTGTGACATCTTCCTCAACTACTCCATGGTGAGATGCATTAAAAGCATTTATGCCAAATGGAGTCAGAAAATCTACTAACTCTACATCTTTATTAATAACAAACATAACAGGCTTATCTAGCACTAGATACTCTGCAAGGAAAGATACTGAGTCATGGACTAAAGCATCTGAAGCCCGAAAAAGTTCTTGGTAATCTCCTTCCTCTAGCTGTGTATGCTCTGAGCACGCCCAATAGGAGTAATAATTTTCAGTCATCTCCTTCCCCCAGCTTGCTTCTTGGTACAACTTTTCTTTTAGCAATGGATGGGGTTTAAAAGCCCATTGCACTTGATCTTTGTAATGATCAGCAAGCTTCATCATAAAGCCTGAGAGTTTCTCAAAATTAGAAAAAGGCAAAGCTTCATCTTTACTACCGACAGTATGGTGTGGTGCCCAAATGATTTTCTTTTTTACTGTTTTTTGTTTTTTCCAAGCATGAACATCACTACCAGATGCAAGCAGATTTTCTACCAAAGGATAACCAGTCACCACAACATTGCTTCCTTGATTGTCAGCATATTGGCGACTAATTTTTAAACTCTCTTCATGTGGAGCATAAATTTTCCATGCTGAGTTATGGAATACTCTATTATAATCCAGCTCATACTCTTTATTAAACCTAGCAACCTGGTATGTATAGGGCACATAACAAGCCAGAAATCTAGAAAATGCTTTATCATAATATTCAGGATGAGTAAGGCCATGTGGATTTGTGAAAAACAGCAAGTCTGGCTTTAAACTATCCAGGCTTCTCCACTGCTTTTTATTTTTCATCCAAGAGGAAAAAACCTTATACCCCTTATCTTTAAAATAAGCATATGTTTCGTTAATTTCAGAAAAAGTCAGGGCATCGTTTTTCTTATTAAGATCGGGACACACTAAAACAATGGGGTCAAAAATTGGATCACTTAGCATCTTCTGAAAGACAGCATCTACTTTCCACACACTTCTATGAATAACAAGAAAAACCACACGCAATTTTTCTTTACCTTTCAGTCGTTCTATTTCAGCTGCATGCATATCTTTAATTTTTTGAAGCTGAAAATCCGTCACTACCTCTTTTGTTTTTTGAAAACTTTCACCCTCCCCAATTGACTCACCATTATCTCGAACAGTTTTTTTATTAAGTATCTCATACGCTTTATATATACATTCGCGCCACTCATCTTTAATCTTTTCTTTACCAAAAATCTTGTGAATATACTCTTTTTGCATGCTAGCTAGCTTGCGGGAGTTTTCTTCAAAGAAATCATTAGAACCTATAAAATCGCTGTCAAAGTAGATAACCTCTTTCTCTAATTTTTCATAATATGGAGAGTAGTCCGAAACGCACAACGCGTTAGACCCCATCATATCTATCGCCCTGCCAGTCAGAACATCAGAGTAGCTAGGTGTCAAATTTATATTATATTTTGAGTTGTGGAGAAAAATTATAGCTTCTTTATATTCCATTTTTGGCCAAAAAATACAATTTTTCTTTTCTTTAAAAGACCAGCCAGATTCTTCACCACCTATTACATGAACAGGAATACCATGCTTTTTAAAAGCACATGCAATTCTCCCTAACTCTTGGTTTCTATAAAAATTCCTATAAAATTTATCGACGAGATCGTAGTACAACAAGCTTAAATCACTGACATAAAGTTCAGAGGCATGAAGAGAGAAAAATGGATTCCTCTCTCGACCATTTATCATTTCTAGTATAAGAGCTTTATCATTTTCTGTAAGACGGTTATCTGATAGTACCTTGCTTTCTAGGCTAGCTTTATCTTTAGGAATATTATCATATAGCTTGCCAAGAAAAACGGCTCGAGTCTGCTTTTCTTCAAATGGGACACTGTCCACTTCCGGTGATTTAGAAGGGATATTTATCTTATGAACTTTTTTCGATATAGATACAGCTTCAAACTCGTCAAGCAAATCAGCAGAAGTGGATCCCATAATAATTTCTTGGGGAGCTTTTTTACATCTTTGAAGCATGAAGTCCGCATAAGCGTGATCATCAACAACAGCAAAAGGAACGACATTAAAAATGTCAAAAACATTTGTATCCTGCTGTATATATGGTGGGCTCTTCATGGTTAAGTTATAGAAAGAGTGCCCCGTAAATATCATGGTATTTTTATCAGCCAGCGCTATCTCATTAATTATTTCATTTGAACCATTAATTACTTTTATTTCGGACTCGGTATTTTCTAGTGCTAATTTCACTCCCCTTCCGGCCAGCTCAACACCATAAATCAGAGGATAGTCTAAATACACCAACCTATTAATCAAGCATTTCTTATTATCAACAGCACTCTTAGCCGTTTTTTCATCATTAACTTCATGACTTAAATAACCAGAAACCATTGGATTAATTGCACAATCTAAAGCAGATAAAACATAAGCAGACTCAGCTTGCTTCTTCCTCTTATTTCTAGCATGTTTTTCACCACGATAATAATCGTGACGTAAAATACAGCCCGGAATATAAATATGCTTGGACTGATCACTTCCATTAGAAATCAATCGTACGTATAGCTCTGCTCCTCCATGCCCAAATAAGATATAATCCCCCCATCCTCGCACCTTGAAGAACAAATCCCGTCTATAAGAGCAATTACCTTCAAGGCAATTGAGTGTCACTAAAGCCTTATCACCTAAGTGATAATGACTAGGGGGCGTTTCATTTGGATTTTTGGGTAAATAACTTCCTCTGACCGAATCCAGCGTATACTGCTTATGTATATCAGCATGAGCGGAAAGCATCCCCTTTTCAGGTAAGCCATCATCATCTACAAAAATTAAAATACCGCCATTTGCAAATACAGAACCAATATTGCGAGCTAGGTACGCGCCTGAATTACCTATAAGTTCAATATATACCTCAACAAGAGATGCCAGACCACGAGCATCATTACTCTTATCCCCGTTATTAACGAAAATAATTTCCCCATCAACGCCACACTGACGCCTCAACTCAACGATATTTTCGTAAGTTTCTTTTTTATACTTATTGCATATAACGATCACCGTAAACTCTTTACTCTGCGAAGGTAGCCTATCATCTTGAATACTCTCTAACCAAAATGAGTATAAAGCAGCTTTACCTTTCCAGCCGCTAGCTTCAAGCCTTTCTTCTAATAAATCTACATTTTTACTGTCAAAAACTTTAGCTTGGCTATTAAGCAAGGCATTAGTAAGTATGTAAAAAATAGCTATGCTACCTTTCTTTTTCGAGAACTCACTATATATTTTTTCTATTGCCTTCTGCACAAAAGACTTATCATTAACCCAACGTAGTTTTTCAGCAAGCTCTACCACTTTAGCGGCATAACCTTGGGTTAATTCAAAAATAGCCAAGTGATTGAGCACTTCCGAAAGCTGTTTTTTCAAAAGCTCTAGATCAATGTGTCGTTTTGACTCAAGCTGTGGCGTGTTCTCGGCTGCAGGTATAAAAGTAGACGTTACTGATACATCTGTTTGCTTGAGCTGAGCAGCTTGAAAATCTTTATTACCCCTATTTTGCGTTACTAGCGGGGTTGGAGCCTTTGGCAATAACCCTTGGCCTTCAAGGAATTCTAGTGCTTTTTCCTGATTAACATCTGCCATTAAATCAAACGCCATATCATGAGCTGCGAAACCTGCACTCAAAATAAAGGCAAGCTTGGTCTTATTTTCATCACTCAAAGCCGCCATACGTTCATGGCTAGGGAGGAACAGGGCATCCCCGCTTTCCTGCTCGGTGGCATAGGGGTTACGCGCGTTCAGCTTTTCAGGCAAATGGCTGTAGTGCCTAATATTATGAAAGCGGTAGAAACGAAAGCCATTGTGACTGGCCCAATGCTGTAACTCGGCAAGGCTGGGCTGATGTTCATGGGTAAGCTGAAAAGCGACGCGCGCCTGAATCAGCAACGTGTCAGTAAGTGATTTTTTCCCATTTTCCAGAACAGCCATAGCATCACTTAATTCGTCAAGAATTAGCCAGTCAAGACTGTCCAGGCCTTCAATGCTATCCAAAGCTATAGAATTAATGGGTAGCTCAGCTAAAAGCTTAGCCCCCAGATGGTGCCGTTTAGGCAGTTTCTCGGCCGAAAGAGGTGTCAACGTGCTGGTCAATTCTGGAGCCACACATGCGTGTAGCGTTATCGCGCCTCCACTCCCTAGCAAGGCATGTTGAAAAAGCTGAATATATTCACTGCCTTCATATTTCTTGGCATTCTTTACTTCGCTGGCCGGATCAAACGCTACAATTCCAAATGCTTTTGTTTCAGCCATTTGGTCAGCAAGACCCTTTCTTATTAAGCTGGCACGATTATCGAGTACGACAACTTTACCTTTTAACTGCCAAGTAAAATCATCCGTTAGATACAAACGCGGCGCTTGTAATTCATCACCAAACTTGGCTAAAGGCTTAGCGCTTACTAACTGCTGAAAAGAGTTATCAACCTTAAAGTCAGGTTTAGTTGCATGGTAGATTAAATTCTGCCGGTGCCGCTTTTTCTGGGCAATGGCAAAATCTTTGTTACCTGCGCGTAAATTGATTAACGGTGTTAGAGCATTAACCAGACGTTCTGTGGAACGCTCAAGACTGTGCTTTTCTTTCCCTACTTGCCAAGCGCGATCTACATACTCCTGATAAAGATCCTGACCATCGAACAAACGGATGACTGCATTTAGTAGAGGCTGAAGCTCTTCGTCGCTTAGTAAATGTTGGTAAGGCTCTTCATAGCAAGCCACTGGGAAGTCAAAAGCAATACCGGCGTTACCAATCATTTCGGGCATACCACCGCGATTTGTAATGAGCGCCGGAATACCGTTGAGCATCGCTTCTGCTAGCATGCGCCCAGAACTTTCCCACCATAGGCTTGGCGCTACCACCAAACGAGCGCGGCTGTAAGGGCCGCGCATATCATTGGTGTTAGGAGTCACCACAACATTGCTTAAAGCGCTACGCTGCCCCCCCATCTGCCGGGTGGTTTCCCGCAGCACGGCTGGCCAATCAGCACGTGCTTCTACCACCTCAAGTTCAATATCTGGCCTTTCGCGCTCCAGTTTTTCCGCCAGCTGCACAAATATGCTGGCACCTTTTTGCCAGCTGGGGTTAACAAACAGCAGGCGCTTACGCTCATGATTTTCGGCAATAAAGTTCTCCGGAGCGATAAACTTACCCACCGGCTTGGCGGCAAACCCTACTTCTTTTCGGTACATATCCGCCGTGGCCTGGCTATCTGAAAGAATCAAGTCTACATCCCGGCACCAACGTGGCGACTTGTAACTTCCATTGGCCAAGTAGAATGCAACTGGTATACCTCGATCCCGCGCCTCGTCCGCAATTAGCATATCCATAGTTAAGCCACCGTAGAACCACACTACATCTGGCTTAAAGGAGTCCAGCATATACAGATACTGCCCGTACCAAAGTCCCTCTTCATGCGTTGTAAAATGATTACGATTGTGGCTGTAGCTAACAACCAGCTGGTGCGTCAGCGGGCCATCTTCGGCTTCAATCAGTTGATGTAGATGAGCATTCAGGTCTGGGAATTGCTCTTGAAGTCGCCCCATTCCCTTAAGGTCATCAAAAACAGTTGCCCCCAACACCTGAACCTCATAGCCACGTGCTACCAGTTGCAGTAGCATTTGACGTACCGTCATGCTGGCACCGCTGGAGGTATCCAGCAGGCAGTAAGGGTTAGCCCATAATAGGCGGGGCTTGCGTTTTTGAGTTGCAGATGAAGAAGAGGTTTTGACCATGAAGCGGCTCACACAGAAAAATGACAATTTACCTAGCTTACCGTGATTGCGCGGTGACCAAAGGCGCGAATGCGCAGGTATTTAAGTAGATGTTCTCGCAATCAGCCTCGCCCAGGAGTTGGAGCAAATAAAAACGGGGCCGATTGGCCCCGTCGTTATTTCCTAGTTCAGCATTACGAGCTAGGGTATTAGCCCAGTAGAGACAGTACAGACTGCGGCGTCTGGTTGGCCTGGGCCAACATGGATGTACCTGCCTGCTGAAGAATGTTGGCACGGGTCATGTTCGAGACTTCCACCGCGTAGTCTGCATCTTCAATACGTGAACGTGCTTCCGACAGATTTGTCTTCGTGGTGGCTAGGTTATCGATG
>NZ_JBQSYH010000021.1:0-97508 GCF_052379125.1 Halomonas sp. AOP13-D3-9
CCCTGTTAGCGCACCCAGTAAGCGTATTGAGGCATTGATGGCGGACTATCAAAAACCACTGATGGGAAGCTTAGCGGCTTTGGAAGTTGGTTTGGACGTAATGCGTGAAAAATGCAGCCTGTTTGACGCCTGGTTGCAGCAACTGGAAGCGTTGGATGTAAATAAAAACACTGGGTGAGTAATCTTATTTTAAGGAAATGTATGCCTAACCAGAAATCACCCATAATCAAGATCCACGCCACGCTAGTGGAAAAGATCAACTTTGCCTGCCATCAAAGTGCGTTTGCGGTACTGCGGGAGTTGCAGATTGAGAACCTGAATGAAGAGCGGGCTCTCTCTGATCTTACCGTGACGTTGGCGGCGTCTCCTGGGTTTGTGAAGCAGAAGACCTGGACGGTGGATCGGTTGGCAGCGGGTGGGCTGCTCGCATTGAAAGATCGGGATCTTGAGTTAGACGGTGGTTTCCTGTTTGGGCTAACGGAATCTACGCCAGGGCGTATTGGAAGGGTTGGGCTGGACGCTGTTTAGAGTGTGGTCAACCGACTGGTGGATAAATCGGGCTAAGGCGCTAGAGCTGTTAGATGCAGCGTTAACGCAGCAGCTGGAAAAGGCGCTAGCAAACGACTAAGCATTAAAAGATGACCTAATAAGCGCCTCGCAGCGCATTCCAATCATTGTTGAGCTTATGCTAACTTAGCATTAACAACCTGTGAGGTAGCTTTCCATGTCTATTGAAATCTGGTTTGCCTTTGCCCTTGCGTCCATAGCTTTGCTCGCCATCCCTGGGCCAACGATTTTGACCGTGGTCAGCTACTCTATCGCCCAAGGTAGGCGCGCCAATATTCCGCTTATCGCTGCGGTGGCATTGGGTGATTCAACGGCGCTGCTCTTTTCACTGCTTGGCCTGGGAGCAGTGTTAGCCACCTCGGCATTTTGGTTCACCGTGATCAAATGGATCGGTGGTTTATACCTGCTCTATATGGGCATCAAGCTGTTACGTGCCGGTATATCGTCGGTGCAGCCGGTAACACCGGCGGTATCAGGTTCGCGCTGGAAGCTTTTCACCAATACCTATCTCGTTACTGCGCTTAACCCGAAGGGCATTATCTTCTTCGTCGCCTTTTTGCCGCAGTTCGTCAGCCCGACATCCGATGCGGGGCAGCAACTGTGGATACTTGCGATCACGTTTGTGGCGTTGGCAACGCTCAATGCCACTCTCTACGCCGTGTTTGCAACGTCGGTGCGCAAAATGCTTGCATCGCGCCGAGCGCAGCGCCGCTTTAACTTTGTTGGCGGAACGTTGCTCTCTTCAGCGGGTGTCTGGGCGCTGCTTGCTAAGCGGCCTGCGTAAGCAAAGGCCGGTAAGTTTGGTTATGGCAATGCTGTTCGTATCTGGAGACAAATGTGACTGAGACCCTTCAAAAGCTGCTAATGGAACTTGAGCATTTTGGTCAACAAAACGATGCTGCCATTTCTGAACGCCCAAGACGAATGCTGAATATCACCCGCGATACGGGGGAGTTCCTATCGGTACTAGTTCAAGCAACCAAAGCCCAACGAGTGCTGGAAATTGGCACCTCGAATGGGTACTCCACCTTGTGGCTGGCCCAGGCAGTGCAGAGGATTGGAGGGCATGTTACCACCGTTGAGCTTTCCGAATTCAAGCTGGAGATGGCCGCGAGAAATTTTGCGCGCTCAGGACTCTCTGAGGTCATTACTCAACATCGAGGGGAGGCGGGTGGGCTTCTTGAAAGCCTGGACGATGCCTGTTTCGATCTGCTCTTTTTAGACTCAAAACGCTCTGATTATGTGCAGTGGTGGCCGAGTATGCAGCGGGTGTTACGCAAGGGCGGACTGCTTGTGGTGGATAACGCCACTTCCCACGCAGATGAAATGGCTGATTTTATGGCGCTGGTATCGGCAAGCCCCGATTTCACCACGTGTACTGTAACTGTTGGCAATGGCGAGTTTCTGGCAACGCGGTGCGGGTAACGCTTGCTTAGCGTTAAAGGCGCCCTAGCTGATCCAGAAAGCGGAAGGCGATTTTTTAATCAGTGTACCTAAACCGTCAGAATATAAATGGAAAAAACCATGATTAGAGATGCCGTAAAGGGTGATGCGGAAGCCATAGCGCACATTTATAACCACTACATCGAAAATGCCGCTATTTCATTTGAAGAAAAGCCAGTATTGGGTTCAGACATCCAAGGCCGGATTGAAAACGTTCAGGGGGCAGGTTTGCCTTGGTTGGTGGCAGTAGAAGAGGGTGCTGTGGTGGGCTATGCCTACGCGACAAAATGGAAAGAGAGAAGCGCTTATCGCTTTTCAGTCGAAGTCAGCGTTTACCTTTCCAATCAGGCGCACGGTAGGGGCTTGGGTGCAAAACTGTACGAATCACTCTTTTCCACGCTCAAAGAGGGCGGGATTCATGCGGTGATGGGCGGCATCACGCTTCCCAACCCTGCCAGCGTTGCACTGCACGAAAAAATGGGCATGAAAAAAGTGGCCCATTTTGAAAAGGTAGGGTTTAAGTTCGATCAGTGGCACGACGTTGGCTACTGGCAGCTAAGCTTGAATACCTGATTGTGACTCGATACACAAAAATTAAGGCTGATGTGAGTGGGTAAAGCATGGACAGTACTTGCCGCTTCTAGGCGTGTAGTCATTGGGTAAAGCGCAAACTCGCACTGTTTATGACGAGCTTCGAGGCAAGTATGACAATCACTGAAATTAAACGCCCACAAGAGCTGTCGCGTTTGCGTCGCCTTGCTCTGGCTGCGCAAGGTTTGCTGCAGAATAAGCCTTATGGACGTGGCTTAGTCGGGGCTCGTGAAGCGATTAACCACCTGGGTTATGTTCAGATAGACACCATATCTGTGGTAGAGCGAGCCCATCATCATGTTATTCACTCCCGAGTACCTGGGTTTGAGCCACACATGTTGAACCAGCTGTTGATCAATAAAGACATTTTTGAGTATTGGTCGCACGCGGCTGCATTTTTACCCATTACCGATTTTCGCTTTTCATTGCCCTACAAAAACGCTATCAAAAGCGGGCAAACGCATTGGTTTAGATCACCTGATAAAAAGCTCATGGGAGAGTTGTTGGCTCGCATACGTTCAGATGGCCCGCTGCGGTCTCGAGATGTAGGGGCTAGCACCATAAAACGTGCAGGTTGGTGGGACTGGAAGCCAGCCAAAAAGGCACTTGAACAGCTGTATATGCAAGGCGATCTGATGGTCAGCGACCGCGATGGCTTTCAAAAGACATATGATCTAACCGAGCGGGTATTGCCCTCCCACGTAAATTTAAAGATGCCCTCCATGGAGGAGTTTGCAGCGCACCTTGTAGACCAACAATTGCGCTGCCATGGCTTTGCTTCACTCAAAGGGCTGACTTATCTGCGCCGAAATGCAGGGTTACGCAAAGTTGTGAATGCCCTGGTAAATGAAAGATTCGCGCAGGGCGATTTAGAGAGAGTGAAAGTGAGCAGTGGCGATGTATTTATATTGGAAAGGGGCGCGCTCGAACGCCCCCTTCCTCGTTTGAAAGAGCGCATGTTGATTCTTTCGCCCTTCGACAACAGTGTCATTCAGCGGGAGCGGCTCAGGGCGCTATTTCAATACGACTATCAGTTGGAATGTTATGTGCCCGAAGCCAAGCGTCAGTATGGTTACTTTTGCCTGCCGCTACTGTATCGCGATGCGTTTGTTGGCCGGATGGATTGTAAAGTCCATCGCAAAACCAGCCACTTAGAGATCAAGAATTTATATTTCGAACCACACTCGTTTGATGAACATAGAGTCGTTACTGCTTTTGTGGAAGCCATTGTTCAGTTTTGTCATTTTCAAAAATCTGACTCTGTCTCTTTGAATGCAGTCCAACCTGAACACCTGACGCAACGGTTGCGCAGCGCGTTAAAACCCCTGGGGTGAAAGGATCTAGGCTGGGGTGGGGTATCTAAGCTATGCGTTGCTATTGGAAAAATTTTCCTCGGAGCCATGGCTTCAGGTACATGAATGTGTTGAATGACCGTTTCTAGCCGAATCAAAAACTTTCCTCCATATTAACAACGGGGCAGATGACGGCCTGCTGACGTAGATACGTTAGCTACTATATTAGCGATAACGCTTAAGCGAGAGGATTGCACCAATGACAGGGACTAATAAGCCATCAATGACAGCATTGTTGAGCGATAACCGTGTAAAGGTGGTCTTAGCCATCGCCGTTATTGCGGTGGTCTGGGCCATTGTGGCGCACACCATTGCAGGGTCGCGGGAAGACAGTATGGAAGCGCTCGAAGCGCAGCTGGCTGAAACTGAGCGAGAGCATCAACAGATTCAGGCGGAGATGTCTGAGGTTGAAGCCGCGGAGCTGGACTTGGCAACACTGCAGCAGCGCATGAGCAACCTTGAAGTTGAACAAGCCGAGGCGGAAGCCGCGCTTGCATCGACAAGAGCCGAGATTGCCAACACTGAAGAGGATTTGACCGCTTTACGGGGTGAGCGTGAAACCCGCCAAGAAGAAGTGGCTACCCTTAACGAACAAATAGACGAAAGAGAGAGCATCCTTGAGGAGCTGAATAAGACATACGCTGAGGTAGAAAAAGAGAAACAAGAGGCCGAAGCTGCCCGCGATGCTGCTCAACAGTCTCGTCAAGAAGCAGAAGACTCCCGCAGCGATGTTGAAGCAGACCTTGAAGCGCTCAACACCGAGATTGAAGAGGCCAATGCTCAACTTGCCGCAGTGCGTGAACAGGTAAGTGACTTAGAAAACACGCGTGAAGCACTCACCGTTGAAATCACCTCGCTCAGAGCGATGCGCGCTGAAGCGCAAACGCCTGAGTGATTTGCAGCCTTAACGCATAACCCCTTGCAGCGCAGCTATCTAAACGTATCTTCCCGCTACTTAAACGGGGGGCGTCGACGGTATCTACTTTTTTCGTAGATGACGGTTCGACGCCTTCCCTAAAGCTCTAGTAAGCTGCGACTTACTTTCAGTAGTCGGGAGAATCAATCACCATGACGCACGCGACCATTCTGCAGCAAGGCACTATCCACTGTTTTCCCGCGGGGCTACGCGATGAACGCGGCAAACTTGTGAATGCCGAGGTGTCGGCTGTGCTTTACGACGGCCAGCGGCTGATTTTAGCCAGCGATAAACCGGTGCCGGGGGAGGAGCGCTCGGCGGTGTTTGCCATGCCAATGACCGAAGAAGGGCCGGACGATAGCCAGTTGGAGTACTTCACCACCCCGCTGATTAAACAGGCCGTTAAGTACGAAGATCTTTCCCTCACGGCGGATGGCCGCCACGTGCTGGCGACTACCGGCTTTGATCGTATTGATAACGAAAGCCATGACCTTAACGATTATAATCACCTGCTGATTTGGCCGCTGGGCCACCCTGAACAAGTGCAAGTCGTTGATCCCGACCCCCGGGATGGCGTTGAAGGTTCGCTAGAGCTTCGCACCAAGCTGGATCAAGCGATTGGTTTCCCGTACTACAAAATTGAGGGGCTGGCCGCCATTCCCGGTGAACGCGGCGATGGCCTGCTACTGTTTGGTATTCGTGAGCAGGGGCAGTCCCATGATGATTTCAGCTATGTCAGCCGGATTGTCGGCGCGCATTACGAGATCAGTGAAAGTGGCAACCTGGTATTCATTGATGCAATGCGCGAGCACTACGCTTTCGACCCCGGCAGTCACCCTGCGGTGCGTTACGACTGCGGCCTGTCTAGCCTGGAGTATGACCCCTACCATGGCCGTCTTTACCTGCTCAATAGTTTTGAAGTAGAAGAAGCCGGTGATGAGCGTATTGGCGGGTACCTGTGGGAAGTGAGCTTGGGCGGTTTTCGGGAAGGGCGCGAGCCAACGCTGGTGACCACCCCCGCAGGCTTGCCGCTGGAGTTTGAGCACAAAGCCGAAGGCCTTGCCGTGCTGGATCATGACCGGCTTTTCGTCGCCTATGATAACGACCGGCACCTCGGGCTGGGTAGCGTTGATGAACGCGACGAGCGTCACGCCTGTGAAGCACCTTACACTCTACTGCACGTTTCTTAATCCAGGCGATACCCTTCGATGCAGCGGCGATTTCTGTTACCTCTTTTCCTCTTGGGGCTGCTGATCTCTTTGGTTGGCTGCGGGGAGACGCCTACCGGGCGCTCCCAACTGGCGTTAGTGCCGAACTCGCTAATGGCTGACATGGGGGAAGACGCCTTTAATCAGCTACGCAATAGCCAGCCGATCAATCGCGATACGCAGGCGAATCAATTGGTGCAGTGCGTGGCCGAACAAGTGGTGGCTGGCGCTGAGGCAAGCTACCCAGACATCGCTTTCCCTGCGCGCTGGGAAGTGGTGGTGTTTGAGGATGCTTCCCCCAATGCGTTTGCGCTGCCGGGTGGGCGCATCGGTGTGAATAGCGGCCTACTACGGGTGGCTGAAACCCCCGCCCAACTAGCGGCGGTGATTGGGCATGAGATGGGCCATGTGCTGGCGGATCATGGCAATGAGCGGCTTACTCAGCAGCTTGGCATTAAAGCCGTGTTATTGGTGGTGGGGCTATTAGGAGAAGGGGAGTTTGGTAACCAGCAGCTGATGCAGGCATTGGGTATCGGGGCCCAGTTGGGCATTAGCCTGCCTTTCAGTCGCACCCATGAGGAGGAAGCCGATCTGATGGGCCTTGAGATTATGGCCCGTGCGGGGTTTGATCCGCAGCAGAGCGTGGCCCTGTGGCAAAACATGGCGACCGTAGGCAGCGGCCAACCGCCAGAGTTTCTTTCTACCCATCCCGCCCACGAATCTCGCATTCGGGCATTACAACAAGGGGTGGAAGAGGCCACGGCCAGTTATCGCACGGTTACACCGGCAGAATGTTGAGTTTCCTGAACACCCCTCCAACGCTTGCTGTCGAAGCATAATCAAGCCTCGCTAGTAGGTACGCTCTGTTATGCCTTCCACGCTATTACTCCTCCTCGCCGACGTCATACTCATTCTCCACGTGCTGTTTGTGGCCTTTGTGGTGCTTGGCTTATTCGCAGTGTACGCAGGCTATTTTCTAAACTGGCAGTGGGTGCGTAATCGCGTTTTTCGCATCGTGCACCTATGCGCCATTGGCTATGTGGTGGGACAAGCCTGGTTAGGCGCGGTGTGCCCGTTGACTACGTGGGAAATGGCGCTGAGGGCAGAGGCGGGTACTGCCATCTATTCAGGCTCTTTTATTCAGTACTGGCTGCACAGCCTGCTCTATTTCACTTTGCCGGAGTGGGTGTTTGTGGTGGTGTACACGCTATTTGGTAGTTTGGTGTTGGCCAGTTGGTTGGTGGTGAAGCCTCGTCAGCGCGCTTCCTAATGATGGGCGTATACTAAACTTTGTTCAGTAAGCATGATTGAGAGCCCTTCCATGAGACACCTATACCTGATGCGGCACGCCAAGGCCAAACAGCTCAGTGGCGATATGGCTGATCACCAACGGCCATTGCGGAAGCGGGGAGAACGTCAGGCTGCGGCTATGGCGCATGTGCTGCAGCGCTGGCAAGCGTTGGACGGAGAGGTTTACGTCAGTCCCGCGGCTCGCACGCGAGCAACCTTCGACAAGATCGCAGCGCAACTGCCTGACTGTACCTTGATCCATCAGGATCACTTCGATGAAGCCCTTTACACCTTCGATGGTGAAGCGCTGCTGGCATGGTTGCAAACGCTACCCAACGAAGCCGAGAGGGTGCTGATAATCGGCCACAATCCGGCTCTGGTTGATCTTGCTTGCTGGCTCGATAAGAGGGCGCCACCTTCGCTGCCTACTGGTAGCGTACTGCATTTCACCCTACCTGATACGCCCTGGGCTGCCATGGAGCAGGGCTGTGCGGAGTTGGTGGGTGGCCTGCGTCCAGAAGAGGCGAGTCATGCCCTTTTTCAGCGCCGCGCCCCCAAGCTGCCCGACGACCAAGGCGACATGGCTAGCCGACTCCGAGCCATGCTTGAGCACCAGTATCAACTGATCAGGGCTTTAGAGCCTGGGGTAATCGCGGGCATTGATCCTGAATTCCTGCATCAGTACCGGGTTAACCTGCGCCGCAGCCGAGCACTGGGCGAATCCTTGCGCTCTATTATCAAGGTGCCTGGCCTGAAGAAGCGCCTTAAGCGGCTTAAGCATCGTGCCCAGGCCACCAGTGACCTCCGCGACCTGGATGTGTTTCTAGTGGATCTCGGCACCACCTCACCACCCCTTTCTTCCGACACTCTGGGGGGCCTTCAGCAATGGCTACAGGACCGCCAGTGGGCCCAGCATCAAGCCCTATGCAAGCAGTTAAGTACAACTGAGTACGCTGAGCAGTTGCGGGGCTGGCAGAGTTTTATCGCTTCCGATGATGTTAAGAAGGCGCTCGCCAAGCTCACGCCAAAGCGCATCACTGCGGTACTGGACAAACGTATTGCCCGCCATGATACCGATCTGACAATGCTCTCGTTAGACGCCCCTGATGACGCCTTTCATGAATTGCGTAAAGGCGTTAAACGCATCCGTTATCTGGTTGACCTCAATTCAGACACACCCAAGCCGTTCCTGTCTGAACTGAAGCACCGCCAGCGTCTGCTCGGTGACTTTCAAGATATGTGCACTCGCCAATCCTGGCTGGATGCCTTCAGCGCATGCCCCGATAACGACCCGCAGCATAAGCAGGCGTGTACAAAGTGGCGCGCTTCGTTAGAGCGGCCGAAGCAGGCACTGCGCGAGCAGGTACTGGCGCTGCAGCCTCTGATTAACGTTGCCAGGTAGTCTTGCCGATAGAAGATAGCCAATATATGATCTGTATATGTTTTATATTCACTTCATATATTGGGTGGTGTGATGGGTATCGTTAAGATCAATGACCAGCTGCATGAAGATATTCGCAGGGCGAGTACCGTCATGGTGCGTTCAATCAATGCCCAGGCAGAGTACTGGATCAAAATAGGCATGCTGGCTGAGGCCAATCCAGGTATGACCTTCTCGGACATTATGCGTGAGCAAATGAAGCAAGCCGATGTGGACGTAAGGAAGGTGGTCGGTGGGTGAGGTAACGCTGAAAAGCGAAGAGGAGCTGAGCGTAATGCGCGAAGCCGGGCGGCTACTCGCCTTGGTTTTTAGCCATCTTGATAAGCAAATAGTGCCCGGTATATCTACCATGGCTATTAACGATTGGGCCGAGCGCTATATTGTGGATGATTTGCAGGCTCGCCCGGCCAGTAAGGGGCAATACGATTACCAGTACGTGTTGAATGCATCAGTCAATCATGTGGTGTGCCACGGTATTCCGTCGGCAACACAAATGCTCAAATCAGGCGATATCGTCAATGTCGACATTACCCTCGAGAAGGGCGGATTTATCGCTGATTCAAGCAAGATGTACCTGATCGGCGATGTCACCCCCTATGCCCAGCGGCTGGTCGATAAAACCTACGAGGCCCTATGGCAAGGGATACAAGCAGTTAAGCCGGGTGCCACGTTAGGTGATGTGGGTTACGCCATTCAGCACTATGCCGAAACGTACGGCTACTCTGTTGTGCGTGAGTATTGCGGCCATGGTATTGGTCGGGAAATGCATGAAGAACCCCAAGTGCTACATTACGGAAAGAAAGGCAGAGGCTTGGTTTTGCAAGAAGGGATGGTGTTTACCATCGAGCCCATGATTAATCAGGGTAGGGCCAAGATAAAAACTAAGCGGGATGGTTGGACGGTGGTGACCAGCGACAAGAAATTGTCGGCTCAGTGGGAGCATACGGTTGCCGTCACCTCCTCTGGATTTGAAGTGCTCACACTTCGCGATGACGAGTGTCCGCCTACTGAGATTAACCAATAACGACCATGCTCCATCCTCCTTCGTTTAAGCGCCCTGTATGTTTAAGGATCGTAGCCTGAAATCGATCTGGCGAAGCACATCAGGTGCGTTAAGCTGAAATGGTGGATGTGGCATAGCTAGCCATGCTTTCTCTTGCATGGTGTCTATGATTCATCTATTCCATATCGCTTACCAGCTAAATGAAAAGGATGTCTACGATGGCGAAAAAACCGACAGGTAAAGGTAGAGGCAATACGCCAGCGGGTGAGTCACTCGCCACTGTTTCATGCGGCACCGAAAAATTGCTATTGGCAGCCTTAGAGCGGGGCGGCAGTTGCCTTGAAACCGGGCGCTTTCTGATTAGCTATCGTGAGGGGCGGGTAGAAGAGGGCATTAATTCGCTAAAAGCCCAGAAATTTCGCATCGCTGATGCGCGGGATTTCACCGATCAAGCCGTTAGCCTGGAAGATGCCGGAGATGCTGAGGCAATGGTATTTCCGGAGCTTGGAGTAGCGCTGGTAGGCGGCGATGCCCTACAGCAGCATGGCATGAGTGCGCTGGGTAAGGTAGCCGCGGATAGTCCCATCGAAATTATTGAGCCAGAGTATTTCGCCTTTTCTGAAAATTCTGAATATCTACGTGGTTTTTTGCGGGCAGCCAGCACCATCGCTCGTGATCTTGGCGTTGAGCTGGAGTTGGAAGAAGGTGAAGAGAACCTTGAAGAGGATGCCCTTCGGCCAACTTGGGGGCTAAAACGCTGTAAGGTGCCGCAAAGTAACTGGAGTGGCGCGGGTATAAAAGTCGCCGTGCTGGATACCGGGATGGACCTAGGCCATCCGGATTTCGAGGGTAGGGAGTTCGTTACCCGCTCATTCGTTGGGGAGCCGGTGCAGGATATCAACGGGCACGGTACTCACTGTATCGGCACGGCCTGTGGCCCCCAGGCGCCCGGTGAAAACACACAGCGTTACGGGATCGCTTATGAGGCGCAGGTCTTCGTCGGTAAGGTGCTGACCAACTCGGGCAGCAGTACCGGGGCGGGCGTGCTCGCTGGCCTGAATTGGGCCATCGCCAACCGGTGCGAAGTGATCTCAATGTCGCTTGGCAGCCAGAGCCCGGTGCAGGCCGCCTACACCCATGCTGGTGAAGCGGCGCTGCGTAATGGGTGCCTCGTTATCGCTGCGGCGGGCAATTCAGCAACCAATACAGGGGCACCTGCCAACTCGCCTACTGTGATGTCGGTGGCGTCCCTGGATCCGAATCTGAAGCCTTCAAGTTTTTCCAATCATGGCAAGATTGAGATTGCCGCGCCTGGGCGCGATATTTTCTCCTCATGGCCCCGGCCCTCTCGCCATAAAACGATCAGTGGCACCAGCATGGCGGCGCCACACGTGGCAGGCTGCGCGGCCCTGTGGGCACAATCAGATGCCGCATTGAGGGGAAGGAAACTCTGGGAGCAACTGGTGGCTTCGGTGCAAGAGCTGCCATCACCGGAATCCGGCGTGGGAGCAGGGTTGGTGCAAGCGCCCTAATGTTAGACGATGCGCTGGGCAGGCGCTCCTTTATGGTCGCCCAGTGCTCTTGCTATGGAGATATGCCAGATGCCAACGGTAGCGTTATGGTTGATTACTATTTCCAGCGATCAACCGATAAATGAAATGGCCACGCGCCTCAGCGCTGAAGGATTAACCATCCAGGAGGTGCTGGAGGAGATCGGCTGTATTACCGGCTCGGCTGACGATGCCACGGCGGAACGGCTGAAAAAGATCAAAGGCGTAGTGGATATAGCGCCTGATATGCAGATCGATATGGGGCCACCGGGCTCTGAGGAGACTTGGTAAGTTCAGTCAATATTTCAGGTTATTCGTCATCTAATGTGAATTTAATATTAACCGGCACATTTTGTGCCTCACGATTCAGACAGAAACCATCAAGCACAACTGTCGGTTGTGGAAGGCCGATTCCAGCGAGCGAAGGGTACCGAAGGTACTCCGGTGTTGTCAGGCTGGCAGCCTAAACGGTCGCGAGCTAAAGCTACCTCCCACAGGTCAACTGTCAGACTGTCAGAAATCATTCTATATCGAATGACGAAGAGCCATATTTCAATTGGCTTGATATAAATGTGGAATCTCGGGGCAGATAACGCCTGCTGTACTCATGAACGCCATTACCGATCCTGACCCTGCCGTCACTAAGCGCGCATTCGACGCGATGATGCAGATGAAAAAAATCAACATTGCTGAGATCGAAGCAGCAATTCGCGGTTGAGGGCGGTGTACTAAATCTTCATTTAAGCAAGCGAAATTTCGCGCAGTATTTTAACTTGGCGACTATGTGCACTGAAAAGCGCTGTGTTACAGTATGTAACTTTCCATTAGCCACGCCAATAAAGCCTGCTTTTCCTCGTTTCTCCAAGTGGGTGGTGTAAAGCTATCCAATTTCGAAATAGGTGACGATGAGAAAGCATGTGCTAGTACCTGCCGAATGGCAGGCCGATTATCTGCGTAATCAATATTCGCTTTCGCGTCGACTCGGATATTTGTTGTCTGTTGTAGTGCTGGTGCTGTTACCCGTTTTCACTATTCTGGATGCGACCCTGGTCAGCTACTCTAACGGGGCTTCAGTATGGAAACATGTTCTCCTGCGCTTGCCCTCAGCTATCCTAGCGGTTGTCTTTTTGGTGCTCAATCATAAGAAAGCGCAAGACTACTGGGCCTATCCGCTGCTGCTGACGTTGAATGTTTCAATAGTGGGCATGGTGGGGGCTATGCTCGCATTGCACTATTCGGAGCAGGGCGGGCATCTTCTCTACATCACTCAGGGGCTCACCTTGGCCATCATTGCTGTGGCTACAGCGACCGTCTACGGTGTTAGAGATCTGGTTTTGATATACGGCTTGCCGCTTATGGCAGTAATCGCTTTTATTGTTTTTTCAGGCAGCCCGTTTCCAGATAACCCCATTCATTTGATCTTCATTCCCGCGGCCATGGGTATAGGGGCGGTCATTGCCTTTATGCGTCACCAGGAACACCGGCGCACTTTTCTTGTTAGCCAGCAACTTGAACATAACGCTTTGACCGACGCGCTGACCGGCTTGCCCAACCGGCGCTCAATGCAAACACACTTGCAGGCAGAATGGAGCCGAGCTAAACGCGACGAACAGTGCTTTGCTGTGTTGATGGCCGACTTGGATCGCTTCAAGGCAGTTAATGACCAGTATGGCCATGAAGTGGGTGATGAAGTGCTCACCATTCTTGCTACTCGGTTCATCACTTCGCTTCGCGGTAGCGATCGAGTTGCCCGCTGGGGCGGAGAGGAATTTTTGCTACTGATTCCAAGCGCCACCGTGGAGAGCGCGATGGCCGTCGCCGAAAAGGTACGTCGAGCAGTTGCTGAGCCGACTTTTGCCACCTCAGCAGGCAACTTGGCGGTTACATTGAGCCTGGGTGTTGCGCTTCACCGCCAGACCGAGAGCATTGATGAAGTGATCAGCCGCGCCGACAAGGCGCTTTACCGTGCCAAGCTAGAAGGGCGCAACCGCGCGGTACTGGCAGATCGTTGATGGCATACCAGGTTTTCCAGATACCGAGTCAGCATTGATATATTTTAACCATCCGCTTGCGGTTTTTTATTATCGCCGCGATGGTAAAGTATTTTTCACTGACTAAAGCCTACTTAAAGGAAGAACCATAGTGCTCACTATCATCATCATCGTGGCGATCATCACCGTTATTGCCTTTTACGTCATCGGTATCTACAACCGACTTGTGTCGTTGAAAAATCGCTTTGAGAACGCCTTTGCGCAAATCGAAGTGCAACTTAAACGGCGGCATGACCTGATTCCTAACCTCGTCGAAACTGCCAAAGGGTATCTGAGCCATGAGCGGGAGACGCTGCAGTCGGTCATCGAGGCGCGTAATACTGCGGCCGCTGGGCTAAAGGCGGCCGCGGCAAACCCGGGCAGTGCCAAAGCGATGGCGGACCTGGGTGGCGCTGAGGGCGCGCTGACACAGGCGATGGGGCGGCTTAACGTGGTGATGGAAGCCTACCCGGATTTAAAAGCCTCAGAAAATATGCAGCAGTTGTCAGAAGAGCTAACCAGTACTGAAAACAAAGTGGCCTTTGCGCGACAGTCCTTTAATGATGCGGTGATGCACTACAACACTTATCGGCAGAGCTTCCCGCTAGTAGCAGTGGCGGGCATGTTCGGCCATGGGCAGGATGCCTCGTTGTTAGAGTTTGAAGACAGCGCCCAGATTCAAGAGGCGCCGACGGTGTCGTTCTAAGCTCAGGGAAAACGCGACATGGATTTCTTTACCGCGCAGGATAACGCTCGTCGTAAAACAGGGCGTCTGGTTATTTTGATGGTACTGGCAGTACTCGCCCTGATTACGGTTACCACGCTGGCCATTGCCATCGCGCTGCATTTAATGGGGGAGCAATCCGCTACACAAACCAATCTTTCTGCTCAGGGAATGTGGTCGGCACTCTCGATTGAACTTGTCATTGGCGTTGCTATTGCAGTGTTGGCCGTCGTGGTGCTGGGCGGGCTATTCAAACGCAGTCAGCTAAGGCGTGGTGGCCGGGTAGTGGCCGAAGCCCTGGGGGGACGAGAGATTAATCTTAATACCCGCGATGCTGATGAGCGGCGCATCCTCAATGTGGTTGAAGAGATGGCGATTGCCTCTGGCACGCCCGTGCCCTCCGTTTATGTGTTGGAGGAGGAGAGCATCAATGCCTTCGCTGCCGGTTATCAAACCAATGATGCCGTGATCGGGATTACCCGTGGCACGATTCGTCACCTGACGCGGGATGAGCTGCAGGGCGTTGTAGCTCATGAGTTTAGCCATATTCTACATGGTGACATGCGGTTGAATATGCGGCTGATCAGTATCCTGCATGGCATTCTCATTATTGGCTTATTGGGCGGGACGCTGCTGCGCAGTATGCGCTTTCGGCGGGTGGGCGGTGGAAAGCGCGACAACTCAGGTGCCGTCGTCTTGGCGCTGGGGGCGGTGCTCATGCTGATCGGCTACGCGGGTACCTTTTTTGGCAATTTGATCAAATCGGCGGTCAGTCGGCAGCGTGAATACCTGGCGGATGCCTCTGCGGTGCAATTTACCCGCAACCCTCAGGGGATTGGTAACGCGCTGGTTAAAATCGGCTCGCATACCCAGGGCTCTTACCTGCAAGCGACACAGGCCGCGGAATTCAGTCATCTGTTCTTCGGTCAAGGCGTGCGGCAGGGGTTTAGTCAAATGATGGCCACCCATCCGCCACTTAAAGATCGCATTAAGCGGGTAATGCCGGATTGGAATGGCCGTTTCGAAGCCACTTTGCCCACCCAGCAAACTGAGAGTGACGCACCAGAACCAGAATACAACGATGAGCGGTCTGGCGCGGATCCTACGCCTGGGCCAGGAACCGGATCGGGAGCAATGGCGGCTGTGTTAACCGGAGCCTCTGCACAAGCGGCCATTAACACCATGGGCCAGCCTAGTCAGCGCCACCTTGCCCAGGCTAGAGCAACCCTAGAGGCGCTGCCTGAGCGGATTAAAACCGCCGCCCATGAGCCCTATGCTGCTCGTGCTTTGGTCTATTCGCTGCTGCTCAGCCAGGATAATACAATGCGTCATCATCAGCTCAAGGCGTTGCATCAAGTTGCACTGCCAGATGTTTACCGAGCGCTGATGGAGTATGGCCCGGAAATGCTGAGGCTGGATGTATCATTACGCTTGCCACTGATTGATTTGGTGCTGCCGGCGTTACGGTCGCTCTCGATGGAGCAGGCCCAGCACTTTCGTCTCTGTATGGAACGACTAATCGAGGCGGATGGCCAGGTGACTCTGTTTGAGTGGACGCTATTTCAGCTGTTGTTGAGTAACTTAGGTCAGCAAGGCAGTGGGCCCGCGAACCTCAAGTTAAACGATCTACAGCGGGAGTGTCAGCTGCTACTGACGGTGCTGGCCACCGCGGGTCAAGATGACCCGGTTGAGATAAGCGCCGCGCTTAACGCCGCTGAAAGGGAACTGCCGTTCTCATTGAGGGCCACTGACGATATAAGGGATATGCGAGCGCTCAGCCTGGCCGTTGAGCGTTTGCGGCGCTTAAAGCCTCTGCATAAGCCTGCCTTGTTGCAAGCGATGGCGCGCTGTATTGAGCATAGCGGACGCATTCTGCCTGCCGAAGCCGAGCTGTTCCGTGCCATGGCCGATATTCTCGATTGCCCAATGCCACCACTGTTATCAGATGAGGCATAGGCAACAATTCGCAATACAGGGAACCTCAAACATGGATGAAACGGAATCTTTAAATCGAGCCATCCATGAGGAGGTTGCGCTATTTCCCTATGATCCGACTTGGCCAACACTCTTTGAGAAGGAGCGAGACAGGCTGCTGGCTTTATTTCCAGATCAGTTTTTGGCCATTGAGCACATCGGAAGTACCGCTGTTTACGGTCTCTCGGCCAAACCAATCATCGACATCCTGGCAGGCGTCGCGTCAATGCATCAGGCTGATGACTTACTGGAGCCGTTGCGCCGTGCCAAATATGCGACATCATTAGAGTACAACGCCTCCTTAAAAGGGCGGCGTTGGTTAATGCGATGGGCTCAGGGGCGTAGGACGCACCATCTGCATTTAATGGTGTATGGCAGTGAAGAGTGGCACCGTCGGCTGGCGTTTCGCAATAAGCTGCGTGCTGATACTAAACTGGCGCAACGGTACGAGAAAAAGAAGCGCCTGTGGGCAGTAGAGTTTTCTTCAGACCGAGAAGCCTACACGGCTGCAAAGGGGGGCTTTATTGTCGATGCGCTACTGATGGAGTCCGATTGACATTGCTGTGTAATGAATCTTAGGCCTTTGAGCATGCCACTTTTGACCGTTAAGTAATTAAGGAAAATAACAGTGTTCGACTACTCGCTATTACATTGGATGACATTTCTTACCGCGGCGGTTCTTCTGAACCTTTCGCCAGGGCCGGATATTGCCTACATATTGGGGCAAACATTACGCAGCGGCCGACGGCAGGGATTTGCCGCTATGTTCGGGATTTGGTCAGGAGCGGCGCTGCATGTAGTGATGGCCGCCGTTGGCCTTTCGGCAATTCTGGCGACATCCGCTCTGGCGTTTTCGATTGTTAAATGGGTCGGGGCGGCGTATTTGATATGGCTGGGTGTCAAAATGCTGCTGTCACGAGGCGATCAATTTATTGCAGCAGAAAAGCAGAGCCCCAAGCGCCTATCCTCGGTTTATTGGCAGGGTATGCTGGTGTCCGCGCTAAATCCCAAAGTGGCCGTATTCTTTCTAGCTTTCTTGCCACAATTTATCGTTGAGGGCGCTGGCCCGGCTCAGGCGCAACTTTTATTACATGGCAGCTTAATTATCGTGGTTGCCGCGGTAATAGAACCCCCTTTGGTACTGGCTGGAGCTAAGCTGGGTACTTTTCTGAAGAGCAAACCGCGCGTTGGTTTATGGATGGATAGAAGCTTAGGGGCACTGTTTGTGGCATTGGGTGCACGGCTGGCAGCGAGTGCTAGGTAGATACTTAAGGCACGGATTTCCCGAGTCAGCGATCTCCGTACCTTAGATGCTGGTTGTTCACATCACATAGCTTTAGGCTGGTTCGGGGATTGAAGCGTCCTGGCACGCCACCTGCAATTCATTAACCAGCGCTTCGACTTTATCTACTGCCTCGGCAACGGACGCGGCCAGTAGCTCACCGCCTACTTCCTGGCCTTCGATCGCAATGTAATGAAGGCGGGTAATACCCATAAATCCTAGTGCGGTGGCCAAGTGTGGTTCCAGATGGTTCATATGGGCCATTTCTTCGCCTGGCGCCATATTCACGCCGCCTCTAGCGGTAAGCACAACGGCATGCCTTTCTCGGTCTGTGAGTTTGGGTACGTAAGGGTCTATCGGATTGGAGTCGTCGAACTCCACCGTTAGGCCTGCTCGCACCACTTGATCAATCCATGCTTTAAGGGTGGCTGGCATGCCAAAGTTATATAGCGGCGTGCCGATCACCACAATATCAGCGGCAATTAACTCATCAACCAAGTGATCGCTTTCTGCTAGCGCCTCCTTCATCCAGGGTTCTAGCCGTTCTTCGGGGGTGAAGGCAGACGCAATCCAGTCGTGATTAATAATCGATGGCGGGTTTTGTCCTATGTCACGATAGGTAACCGTGTCTTGCGGTCGTCCTGATTGCCACTGGCTGACAAACTGATAGGTTAGATGGCGGCTATGTGAACCGTGGTTATCTGTTCCCGCAATTCCGGGTCGGGCACTAGCGTCTATGTGCAGAATATGTGTCATGATAGCCTCCTAATCTGAGTTGATCTCATCTATGATTAACAACAGGCTTAGCTTAGGCTGAGCCTTTGAGCCTAAACAAACGATCTTTTCTTGCAGCTATAGATGAGCAGAACTCATTCATGAGCCATCGCCGATTACCCTCTCTTTCGTCGCTTCGCGCTTTTGAAGCGGCTGCCCGGCATGAGAGCGCCAAGCAGGCTGCGCAGGAGCTGTCGGTGACTGCGACGGCCATCAGCCACCAAGTGCGCGGACTCGAAGAGGCGCTGGGTGTTTCGCTATTTTTGCGTAAGCCGCGTCAACTGGAGCTGACACCTCAGGGCCGGGAGCTGCAGCAGGTGTTGGAAACTGCCTTTGATAGCATCAGCAGTGTCGTCGAGCGGCTGAGCGCAGTGCCTATTCGCCAAACCGTTACGCTGTCTACAACACCAGCCGTGGCGGTCCGCTGGTTGCTGCCCTGGGTATGCCTGCTACGCGACTCGTATCCCGATATTGATCTGCGCATTCATGCGTCCCATGAGCCGGTTCCGCTGGATGGGGTAACGGCAGACATTGCCATTCGCTATGGCGATGGCCGTTGGCCGGGGTTGGTAGCGGAGAAACTTTTTGATAACACCTTTGTCCCGGCCTGTAGCCCGCGCCTAGGCCTGCGTGATATAGCAAAGCTGCCTCTGCACCCGTTGATTCATTTTCGCCCTCAGGGAGAAGTGTCTGCGCCACTGAATTGGAGCTTCTGGCAGAAACACGCAAAGGTGCCTGGGTTGGATGTTAGTGCCGGGCTGGTGTTTTCCGATGAGACCCACGCGATTTCTGCTGCCGTTGGAGAGCAGGGCGTAGCGCTGATGAGCCGTCAGTTGATTAGGGATGAATTAGAGGATGAGCGCTTGGTGCAACCGTTCGGCCCGGAATTGGTAGGCAAGCCGTTCTATCTGGTCTACCCGGAAAGTCGCCAGCACGATCCGACGATTCTGGCTATACGCGAGTGGGTAATGGCGGTGCCGGGTGGATTGTGTGCTCAAGCGCACTGACGTGTGGATATTATGGACTATCAGACTGGACGTACAGGAGCTAAACGGTGCCAGAAATCAAAGAGATCATAATCTCCGAGTTTTCGGATTTTAATGACCTGAGTGAATTCATCATTGTGGTGATCCGACTACTACTGGCGGCTGTTCTCGGTGGCCTGTTGGGGCTCGAGCGAGAGCAGCGAGGCAAGCCGGCCGGTATACGGACCCATATGCTGGTCTGCATGGGCGCTGCTTTATTCATTTTTATCCCCGAACAAGCGGGTATTTCTGATTCAGAGATGAGTCGTGTTATTCAAGGTGTCATTGCAGGCATCGGTTTTCTTTGTGCGGGCACTATCATTACTCGAAAAGATGAGCAGGCGACTTCAGGGCTCACCACGGCGGCCGGTATTTGGCTGACTGCCGCCATTGGGGTAGCGGTTGGTCTGGGGCGCGAGCAGACAGCCGTTTTGTGTACGTTGCTGGCCTGGGTGGTGCTTTATCTGGTGCCTTTCTTTTCGCGGCCCATCAGCAAGAAAAAAGCTTCCCACTCAGGGCATGATGAAGATAGTTCCGATGTTTAATGGCTTTGATGTAAGGGCGTTGTTATTTATTGGTAGTGCCCCATTTGGATTGAAAGTTACTCCTTGCGATATAGCACCATACCGGCGTGATACAGCACGCCATCTATAAATTCGCCGTCTGCAGTAAAGCCGGTGTCGTCCCAGTATTCGATATAGTTACCCGTCACCTGATAGCGCCCTTGGTAAGCGCTTTCACGCTCCCCGCGGGCCTCGTCGTAACGATTATTAGCTAAAAGTTCATGACGGATTCGTCCATCTTTAGTGACCCACATTCCAACATAAGGGTGGTCTGCCATAGTGAGATTTCCTTCACTTGTGTCGGTTTGAGCAGAGGTGGTCACTGGAAAAATAGTGATAATGCCAGCGACCACCAGTGCCCGTGTCCAATAAATGGGAGGTTTGGTTTCTTGCATGTGAAAGCTCGTGTGTTCAGGTGCACACCCGAATAGCTCGGGCGTGACGCATGGGGTGTTATTGGCTGGCTGTAGGCCGCACCACGATGTCGCTGGTATCGACGTCATCGGGCTGGTTGATGGCATGGGCTATGGCTGAAGCGATCGCCTCGGGCTTGAGGGCAATCTGGCGGAAAACGTCGATCGCTTTTGCGGTTTCAGCGTCGGTGATGGTATGGGCCAGTTCCGATTCCACCACACCTGGGTAGACACAGGTCACGCGTATATTGTCGGTTTCCTGGCGTAGGCCATCGGAAATAGCGCGAACCGCATATTTGGTGGCGCAATAAACGGCGGCGGTGGGCATAACGGTGAGGCCGCCGATGGAAGAAATATTGATCACCTGACCGCTCTTCTGGGCCTGCATCGTCGGCAGAATGGCAGCAATGCCATTGAGTACGCCGCGAATATTAACGTCGATCATGCGGTTCCACTCATCAACCTTGAGCGCCGCTAAAGGGGAGAGTGGCATCACGCCAGCGTTGTTGATGATCACATCAATGCGGCCATGGGTATTGATCGCGAAATCCGCAAATGCCTGCATGTCTTCAATATTGGTGACATCCAGCGCCTGAAAATCCACTGTGCCACCCTCTGCGCGCAGGGAGTGGGTCAATGCTTCCAGCCGGTCGGTGCGGCGCGCACCAATGATCAAGCGGTGCCCTTGGCCTGCCAGCCAGCGGGCAGTGGCTTCACCGATACCGCTGCTGGCACCGGTTAATAAAACAACTTTAGAAGATGGGGTTGATAACGTCGTCATTGGATAATCCTCTCGGTGGTTGACCTTGAGAAGATTAAGCTGCCATGGCGGGCATCAGTATAGGCGTTCCTATTGCATCATTGCCTAATCCTATTTGATTGTTAATAGCGTGCGCCGCGTTAAGCCACCCAGCATGTATATTACTCTTAAGAGATGCCCTGCGCGGCGAGTTAATTCCGGTGCGGCATGCATATACAGAGGTGGTTAACATGACATTGAAGAGCGATGCTGAGGTTTACCGTAAGATCGTCGAGTGCTTATACCAACTGGCACCCCACGAAGGCTATACCCAGTCGTTATTGGATGGCGTGCGCTTTATGCGCTCTAACCGACCACTGCAAAATACCTCGGTGCTTTACGAGCCGAGTATTGTCATTATCTGCCAGGGCCGAAAGCGTGGTTATTTGGGGAATGAGGTGTATATCTACGATGCACAGCATTACTTGGTGTTATCGGTGCCCCTGCCATTTACGTCGGAAACAGAAGCCAGCCCTGAAGAACCCATGCTGGGGATTGCGATCCGCCTGGATGCGGTAGTGATTACAGAGCTGGTGACGATGCTGGAAGCATCGGGTGGGCCGCCATTAGAGGCGCCGCGTGGAATGCTTTCTAGCCCGCTGGAAGCGTCGCTGGCCGATGCAACGTTACGGCTGCTGAGTGCGCTTGCCTCCCCAACGGATGCGCATATACTCGCCCCTTTTATCGTCAGGGAGATCTGCTACCGGGTATTGACGGGAGAGCAGGGGGGCAGTGTTCGAACAGCACTCTCCCACTATGGCCAATTTGGCAAAATCGCTAAGGCGCTCAACCGTATTCATGCCCACTATGCCGATTCGCTGGAAGTCGCCAGCCTGGCCAATGAAGCAGGCATGAGTGCGCCAGCCTTTCACGTTCACTTCAAGGCGGTGACCCAAACCTCGCCTATCCAATACATTAAATCCACCCGTTTGCACCATGCGCGGCTGCTAATGATACGTGACGGGGTAACGGCAGCCGCCGCCGCTAGCCGGGTCGGCTATGAGAGCCCCTCCCAGTTTAGCCGCGAATTTAAGCGTTTTTTTGGCCGTCCGCCAGCAGAGGAAGTGCGCACTATGAAAGCAAGCCTTGATTTACTGCCGCCGACTCACCTAGTTGATATCGCTGTGCCTCACTGACTTTGAGTCTAAAAATACCCCTCAATTGCTACTCATATACCCTTTACTGCGCTTGCCTGGCTTACTCGAGCGGGTTCCCGTACTTTTCCTTTTCGCATAGCTCTTTCTCGGCTTACCCGTGCGTTTCGGCGGGCTACCAGCCTCTCCCTGGGCGGTTTGCAGGCTCTGCCTTAATTTGGCGGCGTCGCTATGGGTGAGCAGCCCACGTAAGTCGTCCAGTAACGCTTGCTGAAACGCGCCGGGGTCGTCCTGCTGTTCGGAGATCGCCCGTAGCCGCTGCTCCCATAGCGCGGTGCGTTCTGGCGTGCTCACTGCGCTGGGCAGGGCGGCGATTAACGCGCAGCCGAGTTTGGTGGCGCGCAGGGCCTTTTGCTGGCGTACCAGGTAGCCGCGCTGTACCAGGGTTTCGATAATGCCTGCCCGGGTGGCTTCGGTGCCCAGGCCATCGGTGTCGCGCAGGGTGCGGCGAACGGTGGGGTCATCCACGTAGCGGCCGATATTCATCATCGCTTTGATCAGGCTGGCATCGGTGAAGGGCTCCGGCGGGCGGGTTTCTTTCTCTTCCACGCCTGCGCCCAGTGCTTGGCAGGCTTCACCTTGGGTCAGCGGCGGTAGCGGTGGCGTTGCATCGCGGGTGGTAAATAGCGGCTTCCAGCCGGGGTCGAGAATACTTTGCCCACGGGCGCGGAAGGCTTCATTAAGTAGCGTAAATTCTGCCTTTACTTCAAAGGTGCGCAGGGGCCGGTAGAACTGCGCCATGACGTTGCGCACGATCAACCTAAACACATGGCCTTCGGTATCGGAAAGCTGACCAAAATCGGCAGGTTTTCCGGTGGGGGCGATGGCGTGGTGGGCACCGACCTGCTTATCGTTCCAGGCCTTGGAGCGCAACGTAAAGTCTGCGCCATTGAGCCACTGTTGTAGCGTCTTATCATTTTGGCAGGCGCCGGTTAAGCTGCGCTGGGCTAGCTGAAGGTGCTCTTCGGGTAGGTAGCGGCAGTCTGAGCGTGGATAGGTAATCAACTTGTGGCGTTCGTACAGCCGCTGACAAATATCCAGCACCATCTGCGCGGAGAGCCCGTGGCGGCGGGCGGCATCTACCTGAAGGGCAGAGAGTGAGTAGGGCAGTGGCGGCGCCTGGCGTTTCTCCTGCTGGTCGAGCTTGGTGAGCTGCCCCGATGCGCCGGGCAACTGAGCCGCTAAAGCGTCGGCGGGGGTACGGTCAATTAAGCGGCCTTGGTCATCCAGTGGTGCGTGCTCTTTGGGTGCCCACCAGGCGCGCAATTGGCCTTGGGCAACCTTCAAATCCACCCATAGCGGATAAAACGGATGGGGCACAAAATCACGGATAGCGTTGTCGCGGCGCACGATTAAGCCGAGTACCGGTGTCTGAACGCGGCCAACAGAGAGCACGCCGTCGTGGCCTGCTTGGCGGCCGGTGAGTGTCCAGGCGCGGGTTAGGTTAATGCCATACAGCCAGTCGGCCCGGGAGCGGGCCTGGGCGGCCTGAAACAGCGGTTGATACTCAACGTTAGAGCGCAGTTTCGCCAGCGCCCGGCTTACCGCGGGCTTGTTAAGGTCGCTAATTAGCAGCCGCTGCACTGGGCCGCGATACTTCATATGTTCGATGACTTCCTGCACCAGCAACTGCCCTTCTCGGTCGGGGTCGCCTGCGTGCACTACATCCGTTGCTTGCTTTATCAGTTTACGAATTACCGCGAGCTGGCCGCGGGCTTTCGAGCGCGGCATCAGTTTCCACTGTTGCGGCACGATGGGTAGCCGATCCAGCCGCCACTGTTTGTCGGCGGGGTCATAGGCCTCTGGCGGTGCCTGCTCTAATAAGTGTCCCAGGCACCAGGTGACGGTAGTGTCACCACAGTTAATGGCGCCATCCTGGCGCTTGCTAGTGCCCGGCAACGCCTCGGCAATGGCTTGGGCGAGGCTGGGTTTTTCGGCAATTATCAGGCGCATAGCAGCGAAGCCTTCATCGTATCCATCGGTGGCCGCTATGGTAGCAGACGCTCTAAAGATTAGCTGGAGCGGCGCAGGATAATGATGCGGTAAGTGGTCAATGCTGTTAAGTTGTATAAATTGTGTATAAATAATTTGGTGTGGTGAAATTCAAGGGGATAGCCAATGCGTGAGCGAGGCAGGACACGACGATTAATGGGCTTGGGCGCGCGCACCGGCGGCGCGCTGCTGAAAACCCGTTTAGGCGGCCAAGCGGATTGGCGTGCCTTGGGCGAAGCACTGTTCGAGGGGCTTTCAGAGCTTAAAGGCCCGGCCATGAAGCTGGCGCAAATTATGTCCCAGTGGGATGACCTGCTGCCCCCGGATCTCGCTGAGGAGCTTGCCCGCCTGCAGCGTCAGGCCGAGCCGATGCCGTGGCCAAAAATTCGTGAAGCGCTGGTGCTGCAATACGCTGATATCGACTACTACTTCAGTGAAATCGAGGAGCGCCCGTTTGCCAGCGCCTCCATGGGGCAGGTGCACCGTGCCACCACCCATGAAGGTGAAACGGTGGTGCTTAAAGTGCAGTACCCAGGCTTGGCGGATGTGCTGGAGAGTGATTTGATCCAAGTGCGGCGCATTATGCGTTTAGGCCGCTGGTTTAAGGTCCCCCAGGCGCGCTTGGATGCGCTGTTTGAAGAGCTCGCCGAAAGCCTGCGTGGGGAGTTGGATTACCACGCCGAAGCGGATGCCCTCGCCCGCTACCGCGAGCGTTATAAAGATGATCCCCGACTGGTGATTCCTGAGGCGCTGCCGAAGCTCTCCGGGCCTTATGTGTTGGCAATGCGCTATGTTGACGGCACGCCGCTGCGAGAACTGGCAGACGCCGATGATGCGACGCGCCAAGGCATAGCCCAAACGTTAGCCGACTGGATCACCCAAGAGCTGTTTACTTACGGCGAACTGCACGCCGACCCTCACGCGGGTAACTTCGCCGCTGATGCTCAAGGGCGACTGGTGATTTATGATTTAGGGGCGGTTATTGCCGTGCCTGAGGCGCGTATAAACGCCATGATGCAACTGCTCGATGCCACCTTAAAGCATGATGCGATGGGAATGGACGAAGCGCTGATGAAAATGGGCGGGCGCCAGGGGCAGGGCGCGCCGCTGGCGCTGTATCGTGAGTCGGCGGAGTGTATCGCGCCGCTGTTCGAGCCGGGTGAGCAGGACTTTAGCGATGTGCGAGTGCACCGGCGATTACGTGAATTAACCCCTAAAGTGTGGGCAGCGATGGACCGCCTGCAGCCGCCTGCGGATACACTGCTGCTCTCCCGCGCGCTGAACGGCCATTACTGGAATCTGGTGCGCTTGGGCGCGCGGCTGGATATGTATGGGCGTACGCGTCCACTCTTGGAACGAGCCCATTAACGATCAACCGATTGCCGCTGCGGTAGCGCCCCACTGCATGCTAGACTATGTCGCTTTTCAATAGGGTCTTTTATAAGTGGAGACGGCAATGCTGGCGGTATGGGTCGATCAGCTGCTGGGATTCGCCTCCGGGGCACTCTCGGCAATCAGGCAACAAGAACACTATCCGGACTTCATGACCTGGGTGCGCGCCAAAGGTGCGGACGCCTTTGAGGGCGATGTGACCATGGCTCAGGCGCTAGCGCCGGTGCTGTGGTCGCAAACGCCGCTGGAGCGGCTCGATTTTGCCTGCGAGCCCCTCGCCACGCCAGGGCGTAACGAACCCTGCTGGTGCGACTCCGGGCGAAAATTTAAGCAGTGCTGCTACCAAGTCGAGTTTCCCACTGAAATTCCCGATCAGATGATGTGGATGCTCTCGCTGCGCGAATGGAAGGGCGCGACCCTGAAAGCCGCGCTGGATAGCCAGCAGGCACCGGCTCAAGCGCTGCTGGAAGCCGGGCTGATCGCCGCAGAAAGTGGCCAGACTGGGCGCGCTATGCAAATCCTCGAGTCGCTGTTCGATGGCAGCGACTGGTCGCGGCTGCCCGAGCAGGCCGAACCCGCCTTTGAAATCCTGCTGGATATTTACCAAGAGCGCGGCTTTAGCCGTAAACGCGCCGACCTGCTGGATGATGTGATGGAGCGCGGGCCGCTGTTTCTGCGCGGCGTGGCCCTTGAGCGGCTGTGTTTAATGCATCTGGATAACGATGATTTGGACAGTGCCCGTGGCGCCTTTGTAAAAGCCCAGCAGGCGCTGCCCGATTCGCCTACCTTGGCGTACATTGAAGCCATGCTGTTGCTGCATGAAGGCCATGAGCAGGAAGCCAAAGAGCGCGCCAACTTCTGGTATCGCCGCCTGGTTCGCCAGGGCGATCTGGACGAAGATCAGTTGGATTTTTTGGCCGCGCTAGCGGATAACCCCGGTGCAACGCTGGCTGATCAGTTGCTCAGTGCCGAAGAGGATCTGGCCACGCCGTTGGTGTCACTGCAGGCATTGCTGGCCGCGCTGCCCACCGCCCCCAAAATCGATATCAGCGCCGATGTTGAAGCCGGCCGATTGTTTTATAACACCAGTGCCCGGGAAGCGACGCTTTTTGCCGCCTGGCATGAGCAGTTCCAGGTGCTGGTGGATGAAGACGTAGCACTGGGCTTTCGCGATGATCCCTGGGGCAACGCCATTGAGTGGATGTCGGCGCTGTGTGCCCATCCCGAGTGGCTGGACGCGCCCCAGGTGGTGCAAGACTTAACGCTGGCCCTCACTAGCCGTTTTGGCAGCCTGCCGTGGATGGCCCCGAGCCTGCTGGAACCGCTGGCACTGCGCCTCTCACGCTGGTTGGAACAAGCCCGCGCCGAAGGCGACGGCAGCCTGTGCTGGGACGATGCCAACAACGCCATGTTGCTACGCACAGGGCTAGCGCTGGTGGTGGGTATGGAGCGCGGCGCCCGCCAGCACTCCCGAGAATTGGCCGAAGAGCTGCTGCTGATCGACCAGGAAGATAGCTTGGGCCTGCGCGAGCTGGTGCTGGATCAACTGCTGCGCGATGACCGCAACGAAGAAGCGTTGGCGTTAGCGGAAGAGAATGACGACGACGGCTCGCTGGTGCTTGGGCTACTAATGGGCAAAACCCTGGCGCTGTATCGATTAGAGCAGCGTGAAGCCGCTGAAACCGCGCTTGGCGATGTGCTTGGCCATAACCGCTATGCGCTGGAGCTGATTTGTGCCGAAAACCCCCGGCCCTCCATGCCCCACCCAGATGGCCAGGTTGACCCCGGAACCCGGGCGGAAGCGTGGCAGTACCGCACGCTGATGCGCGATCAGTGGCGCACGACGCCTGGGGCGTTGGACTGGCTGGAAGCACACCGCTAGTCTAAATCTTCACTCGGCTAATCCTTCAAGCCTGGCCTTCAAGCCTGTTTAGGCAGGCTTGGGGGTGGGCACTAATTGTTTGTCTCGGCTGATCCAGACTGCCAGTAAAATAGCCGGTAAGCCGAGCAGAGTGGCGATAACAAAAAAGCTTGGGTAGCCCTGGGCGTTAACGACCAGCCCGCCAAAGCCGCTTAAAAATTTCCCTGGTAGCGTCATTAATGACGAGAACAGTGCGTACTGCGTCGCGGTATAGGCCCGTGATGTGAGGCTGGAGAGAAAAGCGATAAACACGGCGCTGGCTAAGCCATTGGCAAGGTTGTCACCAATAATCGTCACCACCAGCATGGGTAGCTGATTGCCCACTAAGGCAAGCACGGCAAACAGTAAATTGGTGACCATCACTAACCCCGCACCGAAAATCAGCAGCGGCCCAATGCCGTAGCGCGCCACGCAAAGCCCGCCTAAAATTCCGCCGGTAATGCTCATGGCAATGCCAAATATATTGGTTACGCTGGCAATCTCGGCCAGTGAAAAGCCCAGGTCGATATACAGCGGGTTGGCCATGGAGGCCATGGCCAAATCGCTAATTCTGAATACCGCAATAAACACTAGAATCCACAGCGCTTTCACCCCATAGCGGCTAAAAAAGTCGGTAAACGGGCAGACCAGCGCGCCAATGCTCCAGGCTCCCAGGCGGCGTAGCACTTTAGGTTTGCCCCGGCTGGCGCGAATAAAGTCCCGCACCTTTGGCTCGTGGATAAGCTGGATGGAGAGCGAGGCGCGTTTGGGCTCCGGGCGTACTAACACGGTAAGCACGCCAATGCTCATTAGCGCTGCCATGCTGAGATACGCCGCATCCCAAGAGGCCGACGCCGCGATATACAGCGCACCGGCACCGGCGGCAAGTAAACCACCGCGATAGCCAATAATATAGGTCGAGGCCATAGCGGCCTGAACATCGTCATCGGCGGACTCAATGCGGTAGGCGTCAATGGCAATATCCTGGGTCGCCGAGCCAAAGGCCACCAGTAGTGCAAACAGGGCCACCCAACCGAGGTTACCCACCGGGCTCAAACCCGCGAGTCCCACTAGCCCCACAGCAATGGTCGCTTGAGCCAGTAGCATCCAGCCACGGCGTTGCCCAAAGGCGCGGGTCAAAATCGGTAGCGCCAGCCGATCCACCACCGGCGCCCAGAAAAATTTGATTGAGTAGAGCATGCCTATCCAGGCAAAAAAACCAATCGCCGCGACCTCAACGCCATCGCTGCGCAGCCAGGCAGAGAGCGTTGAAAATACCAGTAGAAAAGGTAAGCCAGCGGAAAACCCCAAAAACAGCATGGTAATAACGGGCGCACGACAATAAACAGCCAGCGCAGCAAACCAACTGCGCTGGGGGGTGGGGCTTAACATTAAACGCTACTCCTGGTGGAAAGACGCTGGCAATGGCCAAGTGGTAAACTGAGGGAGTGTTTCTATCACAAAGTACTAGCACAAAGTTTTATCACAAAACCGACAGCTTACCGGAGAGGAGTTTTCCATGTCGATTACGGCGCATCAGGTCGTTACCTTGCACTATGTCCTTAGCGACGTGCTCAATGATGGCAGCAAGCAGGTATTGGATGACTCCCATGCGCGCAATAAGCCGCTAGAGTATTTGCATGGCCACGACAATATCGTGCCTGGGCTAGAGAGTGCCTTAGCAGGCCAAACGGCTGGGGCCGAGTTAAGCGTTCAACTAATGCCTGCCGATGCCTACGGCGTGCGCAACGAAGATCTGGTGCAAGACGTCAGCCGTGGTTCGTTTGGTAACGCTGAGTTGGCGCCGGGCAGCCGCTTTCAAACCGAAGGCGAAGCCGGGCCGCAAATTGTCACCGTGCTGGAAGTCGATGGCGACCGTGTCACCGTTGATACCAACCATCCCCTGGCCGGGCGCACGCTAAACTATCAAGTGACCATTTTAGACGTGCGCGAAGCTACCCGTGCAGAATTAGCCAAAGGCCATCCGTTACCGCCGGGTACCGAGCACGCAAAAGTCGAAGACCGCAAGGTGCTATAGCGTAATAGCGCCCAAAATTGATCGGTATCAATTTCCTATTTAACCGCCTTTCTATGCCCCCTTTAACTTGACCTAGGTCAGCATTCTTCCGCCGTTGAGTGACTAGTATGAACGCATACATCACGGCGGGAGGAATCACCATGTATTGGGATGACACAATTGTCTTTGGCTTAGCCACCGTCGCTTTAGTAATCGCATTTATGGTGGGCTGGGTGGGCTTCGTGATTCGCGATCATCTACGTAAAGATGAGCGCAAGAAGTAGCTTTCCCAGCTCATGTAAACCTTGTCAGGGGAGGGGGCTTGCTAGCTTAGCTTCAATAGCGTAGTAAGCCTCCTGTTGCCAGCCCAATTTGGGCTGGCTTTTTTTTGCGTATTGATCGGATAAGTTGAAATTTCTTAGCCTGCGTTGTGGCGCAATAAAAGGTGTGCTCTGGTAGAGTTCTTGGCATAAGTTCTTTTCGACAGTTTTTTGCAAAGAACTTTACAAATTCCTTTGCAAGAATGCACACATCAGGAAACTATGCCATGAACGCAGTTGCCTTACACCGCAGCCCATGGGCTGGTGCACGTGACCGATTAGCGTGCGCGTTAATTGTCGTGGGCATAACACTCCTCCCCGCGACTGCCTTTGCCCAGGCATTAAATATAATTAACGGTGATGTCACTGAAAAGGTTGCCCTCAGCGATTTGCGCGCCATGTCCGACGAGACGTTTACGCTCTACGACCCCTACCAGGGGCGCGAAGTGGAGATGCAGGGAGTCGTTTTTCGTACCTTTCTGATTGAACAGTTTGGCGAAGTGCCGCCATCGCTCCACTTTACCGCCTGGGATGACTACGAAGTTACCCTAGCAGGCTGGGATGACCCCAGCTGGTACTTAATTACCGCTGAAGATGGCGACCCGCTCACTATCCGTTCGCGAGGCCCCGTACGACTGGTAGAGCGCGACTATAATAATCAGGGCAGTGGTGACCGCGACGTTGAAAACCTGCGTGATTTTAACGAATGGATCTGGATGATCCGAAGTATAGAGGCGAAGTGGTGACATCCCAAAACAAGCCAACTGAGCGACCCCGACCACTAGCGCGCCAGCATCGCTACGTTACGTGGTTGTCGCTAAGCTTAATGAGCTTTTTGGGGCTGATGGTACTGATTGTTTATGAGTCGCGCTGGGTCTACCCCGAAATACAGGCTTACTTTAGCCAAACGGGAAGTTTGACAGGCCAACAGTTGGCGACCCGGTCGCGTGTTTATCTGCAAAATGCTCAATCTGAGCTATTGGGCGATCAGCCTGAGAGACTTGATGCTGCAGCGATGAACATTGAGATCGCCTATGGCTTAGCCGATGTGCACATCTATCGACGTGAGTATGCCTGCGCCGAGACTAGTTTGATGGACTTAGATCGGTTAGTGGCTCAGTTAACGGCGCTGAACATCGATCGGTTCGCTGCGGTATCAGCATTGTTTGCACCTATTCAATGCCTGACCCACATTGAGATGGATCAGCTTGACCGGCGTGGCGCGGCGATTAATGATTTTTCAGAAAGTACGCGCCAGCATAGCCAGGTGCTGACTTACTCCAGCTTATTAATCTTTGTGATGGGGTTGGTGTTTTGGTGGCTTCACGAACGCCAGCTGCGGCGCACTGATCGTGCCACCCAAGAGACTTTTGAGTGGATGCAGCGCGCCATGCGCGATCCGCTCACCGGGATCGGTAATCGCAGCGCTTTGCATCAAGATGTTTTGGCAATGCAGCATCAGTCGCTGGGACTGATTTTGGTCGATATCGATTTTTTTAAACAATATAACGATGCTTACGGGCACCCCCAAGGCGATACCCTGCTGCGCCAACTGGCTACTTTGATTGGTGAGACGCTTAATGGCGAGGCCCAGCTCTACCGTTTGGGGGGCGATGAGTTTGCGGCGCTACTCCTCTGCCCGGATACTGAGACGCTAAAAAGCTACTGCCGACAATTGGTTGAAGGAGTGCGTGAGACTGACTTCGCACACCCCGCCCATCCAGATAAAAAAGGCGTCACCTTGAGCGTTGGCGGCAGCTGCTTTGTGGCTGATGAAACAACATTTCCCTACGCCTACGAAGCCGCGGACAAAGCGCTCTACCGGGTGAAAACGGCCGGCCGTGACGGCTGGCAGGTTACTGGAGACGCATAACGTCTGTGTACATGGGCGCAAGTCTTCCCAGCAGTTCATTACGCGCACCAAGGGCAATACCTTCCTCCTGCATGGCGGCATCGAGATGTTCCACTAAGCGATTAAAATGCACATCTGTCAGCCCCATATGTTGGTGAGCACGATCCATTGGCGGGCCTTCGTAGTGGCAGGGGCCGTCACTGACATCGCACAGCTGGCTGGCCAGCGATTCGGCAAACAGATCGATATTGGTGTTAGCAAAAAACACCACCACTTCGGAGTCATCCGCAATTCGGTATAACAGGTTCTCAACCACTGCATCAATCGTAGTTTCACCGCCCAGGCGCTCGTAGAGCGTCGTTTGCGTTGGCTGATGAACACAGCCAGCGAGTGTCAATGTGAGCGCGGCAAACGTAAGCGCTATTAAACAACCACGTGCACGAGTGTATTTGTTTTGATAGCTGCTATTTTGATAGCTGTTGCGTTGAAAGGTGCTGCGTTGATCAATCATAGCGCCCCGCTTAAAAAGCTGCCTGGAGTGAAAGATAGCCGCCGTGCTGAGAAGGTAGACCGGCAATGTCGCCTAAATCCAACCAGGCGCCCGTGAGTGATAAGTGCTTATTGAAGAAGTAGGCAGTGTAGAGACTTTGCCAATCGTCCTCTTTAGCCACGCTTAGGTTATCGGGTTTTTGGCGATACTCGGCGCCGACAATCCATTGCGGGGTAATAAAAACGCCCACGCTACCCTCGGCTACCCACGAGCGACTCCCCTGATCACTGCCAAAGCCGAGCAGGCCGCCCTGGTTGGCGTCGGTGTTGCGCAAGGTGGCGTTGAGCAGCACATTGCGCCCAGCAAAAGCACTAAACAGCAGCTTGCTGGCGCTAAGGTACACATCGGTACCGCGCGTTTCGTCGGCCCCCAGTGCAGTGGGAATGGTGCCATCCACCAGTCGTTTATGCTGTACGCCCGCACTCCAAATGCCCCAAGGGTGGTAGAGCACATCGCCGAATAAGCGCACCTTCGCGCCGTAAATATTCTGGCCTAGCTCGCCACCCAGGGTTTCTAAATCAAGGGTTTGACGAGCCACTGAGACTTCAACACGATCATAAATATTCACGCTGGCGCTGGTCACCGTTAGCCGGTAGTCGTCCACCCAGGCACGGGTGGCGGCAGCCGTTACGCCTATTTCCTGTTCGCTTGCGGTGCTGGCTAGCACGGCCCAAGGCGATAATCCGCCCCCTGCGGCCCCTTCAATAGCACTTACCCCACCCGTACCTACAATACGGCTACCGGCAAACGATGGCGCGGCTGCAAGCGCTAAACAGACTGCTAAGCACAGGGCTAATCGCAGAGCTAAGCAGGGCGCAAAGCAGCTGGAACGGGAGTGCCGAAAGTGTGAGTGGGGCAGTGAACACACCGATTGAAATATTATCATGGCTTTCTCTGGAGCATCTTTAGTAGGGAAGACATCGGGTGGGGTAACGACAGCGAAGTGAAATTATCCAACCAAACGGGGAGCTCGTCAGCGGGCATTGGTTTGGCAATCCAATAGCCTTGCAAGTAGTCGCAGCCGAGCTTGCTCAGCAGCTCGGCGCTGGCGCGATTCTCAACGCCTTCGGCCACTAAACGCAGCCCTAAGCTGTGGCCCATTTCGATGGTCGAGGTGACAATGGTTAAGTCATCTTTTTGTGAATCAATCGCTAACACAAAGGATTTGTCGATCTTGAGTTCATCGACGGGTAGGCGTTTGATTTGCGCCAGAGAGGAGTAGCCGGTGCCGTAATCATCAATGGCGATACGCAGCCCCAACTGGTTGAGCTCCGTCAAAGTGGCCATGGCCGCATCGACATCCTGCATAACAGCGCTTTCAGTGACCTCGATACTCAGTCGGGCAGGGGCAAGGCGGTAGCGTTCTAGTAGGTTAGCCAGATAAGTCGTTAATTGGCGATCCATCACATCGCTGGCGGAGAGGTTAACGGCTACCGATAAGTGGTAACCACTTTGCTGCCAAGTATGCAGCTGGGCGCAGACAGTGGCCAACATCCACTGACTGAGCATGCGGATGCTCCCTGAGCGCTCGGCCAGGCCAATAAATTCATCGGGTGGCACAAAGCCCAGCGACGGGTGGCGCCAACGCATCAACGCTTCACACTGATTAACGTGGCCGCTGTGTGTGTCTACTTTAGGCTGGTAGGCCATCCATAGCTCGCCGTTGCTTACCGCGTCCTGTAGGTCTCGAATCAAGGTGAGCTGGCGTAAATGGTGCTCATCCTGCCCCTCTAGGTAACGTTGATGGGGCTGGCGATGGCGACGCGCCATATCCAGTGCGATATCGGCCCGACGCAGCAGCAGTTGCGGGCTGTCGCCGTGGTCGGGGTAGTTGGTTTCACCCGCCGAGAGTGACGGTGTGATGGGGGATTTATCAAGATCGATAGGCTGGTGCAGCGTGGTGAAAAGGCGTGCCCGCCAGGCAAAGTCAGTTTGCGACTGCTTCACCAGGAGCAATAGTTCATCACCATCAAGCCGGTAGGCTGTGCTATCGGCGTCTAAGTGCTGTAGGCGCTTGGCCAGGGTGATCAGCATATGATCTCCCAGCGCGTAGCCGAAGGTGTCGTTAATATCGCGGAAGTTATTAATCGCCAGGCGCAGCAGGGTAAACGGTTCGCCGCGTTGGATTAAAAGACTGATATCCTCCTGGACACTGATGCGGTTGGGCAGGTCGGTGAGTAAGTCGTGGCGGGACTGATGATGCAGCGTGGCCTCACGCTGAGCGATGCCCTCCTGCATAGCGAACAGTGTCGACGCCAATACCCCGGTTTCGCTGCGCTCAGTACCGATCGGTAACTCGGTGAAACGCTCTCCGCGTCCAATTCGCTGTGCCGCCTTCGCCAGTTCCATTAGCGGTTTGCTCATGCTCCGCGCACTCCACATGGCAATCAGCACGGTAAACAGTAGGATCAGGGCAATGATGCCCAGCAGCTGCCACTGCAATGAACGGTAAGCGCCGAGTAGCTCGTTGCGGGAGAGTTGCAGCAGCGCATAGGTGTGATTAGCGTCGTCAGAATAGAGCTGGCTCGCGTAGGCCAGATACTCCGCATCCGGCGTCATCTGGCTGTGTAGGGCATACTCGCCTTCGATAAGCTCACTACCACGCCCGCTGATTAACTGCTGGGCTAACTGCTCATCGTGAGTGCTTACCAGGTAGCTGATCTCACGGTTAGCGAGGAAGTTAACCACGCTAATCTCCAACCCGGTTAACGCATTAATCTCTTCCGTCACCGCCTGATTGATTAAAAAACCCATGCCAACCCAGCCAATCAGGTTGGGGGCACGAACAGGCAGCAGGGCAAACTCATAAGGTTGCCCCTCGGCGATGACGACGCTAGCTGCCTCACCCTCTTGGCGAGCCCGCTCGAACAGTTGCGGGAAAGGCATTGGGCTGTTTGGTGCGTGATGGCTGCTGGCTAAAATATGTCCATCGAGACCGCTGAGCAACACGATATCGGCCTTGGCACGTTCGCCGTGGTTTGCCAGCACGGAGTAGAGGGTCTCGGTATCCTGAGTGGAAACAGCGCTTTTAAAACCGAAGTCATCGGCGAGGATTGCAACGTTATTGGCTAGCTGCTCACCTCGGGCATCCAGCAGTTGTGCCAGTACATTGGCGCCCACTTCTAAACGTTGGGAGCCTTTCGCAATGACGTCGTTTTGGGTCGCGCGAAGAAACGCCACGCCGGTGGTGAGCTGCGAGACAATCACCACGGTCAGTAGCACGAGCATCAGGCGCGTTCTAAAGCGCATAGCAACCTCACTAAGTGGCGGAGCGCCATGTCCCGAACGTTGGTAGGGGATTAAGTGGCATCTTTAAATCGCTGCTGAAGGGGCGAGAGTGTTGGCGCTGGGGGGGGCAACGCGTTGAGTTCCAAACTGACTTCCAACTGGTCGGCATCCGTAATTATGCCTTCCCACCAGACTTGCTGACTGTCATCGAGTTGCGGGTGCCAAACGCGCACGCGATGCTCGCCAGATGGCAGCGTAGGCAGGGCCAGCGAGCCTTCAGCATTGGTTGTCGCCGCATAGGGGGCGTCGCTGACAACAATAAAAGCCTGCATATGGTCGTGGATATTGCACCCCAGAACGACAATGCCGGGTTGATCAAATTGAACTGGCGGCGGCGTTTCTTGCAGGTAGAGATTTAAATCAAAGGTTTTAGCGGATGAAAAAGAGTAGACGTGGTGACGGGTTGTATCCTGATTGGGAAAGGCGACATAGCTGTCGGTCGGAACGGTGAGCACCTTGGGATGAAAAGCGGCATCACGCTGATAGATATTCTCTTCCTGAGGTGGATTGCCTGCCGACGAGTCGTAGTAAACCTCAACGACGGCGTCCTCAAGCGGCTGGCCGTCAGCACTGCGAACCGTTATTTGCGCGGCGTCAGCGGTGGAGCCAAGTAGGGGGATTGTTGCCACTGTCAATAGCGGGGCGGCGTATAGTCTGATAACGCTCATCAATGGGCGACGTTGTTGTATTGGCATTGAGACGGGCATTCCTCATTAAGCTGGCACGTAGTTAGCTGGCAGATAGTTAGCTGGCAGGTAGTTAGCTGGCAGGTAGTTAGCTGGCACAGTGTTGGACTTAATAGTGGATGGATTAGCCAAGAAAGTCATGCGTTTGGCTTAACGGTAAGCCAACAGTTTAACGTAGGGTGGGGTGGCGCCAGGTATCTCGCCAAGCACGCATGATCCGCTCCGGGTACCAGGTTTGCCCCAAGCTACCGTTGTAGCGCGCCAGTGCCCGGGTAAAGTCGCCATTCTCAATGGCCAGGTAGTGGGCCAAAATCGTACAGCCATAGCGCAGATTGCGCTGCGGGTAGGTCAAGTCGTCAATCGGCAGCCCTAGCTCGCTGACCCAGAAAGGCATGATTTGCATCAAGCCTACGGCGCCTGCCGAGGAAACAGCATCCGCTTTGAAGGCGCTCTCCACCTGTATCAACGCTAATACCAAGTCTGGCGGTAAGCCTGCCAGCCTGGCTTCTTGATAGATGCGTGTTAGCAGCGTCTGACGCTGCGCAGCATCCTCCATAAAACGCGCCAGTGGCGTGTCCATACGCTCTCGCCACTGACGCGCTACCCACTGTTGGTGGGCCGTTTGATGCTGCTGATTAGCGGCTTCAAGGGTAGGGCGCAGGGTTTGGGGTAGCGGCTGAGCCGCAATAGGGCTTGTCGCTACAAACCCAGCGCCGCTCAGCAAAACCCCGCTAAGCGTTACTACCTTAGCTAGCTTTCTCACGCAAAAAGTCGATAATTTGATCCGCAGGCACCATGGTGGCTTCGCTATCTCGGCGACCTTTATATTCCAGTTCGCCGTTGTCCAGGCCGCGGTCGCCGATCACCAGGCGGTGAGGAACGCCCATTAGTTCTAAGTCGGCAAACTTAACCCCAGGTCGGGTGTCGCGGTCATCCAGCAAGACGTCTAAGCCTGCGGCAGTGAGCGCTTGGTAAAGACGTTCAGACTCTTCGCGTACACGCTGGGATTTGTGCGCATTCATTGGCACCAGCGCCACCTGGAAGGGGGCAATGGCGTTGGGCCAGATAATGCCGGATTGATCGTGATTCTGTTCAATGGCGGCGGCGACCACGCGGGTTACGCCAATGCCGTAACAGCCCATCCACGGGTGGCTGGTTTTGCCGTTGTCGCCCAGTACGTTGGCGTCCATGGCCTGGGAGTACTTTTGGCCAAGCTGGAAAACGTGACCCACTTCAATCCCGCGCTTGATCGAGAGGGTGCCTTGGCCATCGGGAGAGGGGTCGCCTTCCACTACATTGCGCAGGTCGGCCACTTGAGGCAGAGCCACATCGCGCTCCCAGTTAATGCCGAAGTAGTGCTTGTGATCCACATTGGCACCCGCGCCGAAGTCGCTCATCAGCGCTACGCTACGGTCGATAATCACCGGCATTTTCAAGCCTACCGGGCCAAGTGAGCCGGGGCCAGCGCCAACCACAGCGCGAATCTCTTCTTCACTGGCCATGGTGAGCGGCGCGGCGACCTGGGGTAGGTTTTCGGCTTTTACCTCGTTTAACTCATGATCACCACGAACCAGTAGTGCGATCAAGCCGCCTTCAGCCGCGTGAACCATTAAGGTTTTAATGGTTTTCTCAATCGGTAGCTCGAACTGCTCAACCAATGCTGCGATGGTTTTGGCATCGGGGGTGTCAACGAGGTGCATCTCTTCGCTTGGCTCAGCGCGGGCTGCCTGGCTGCCAAGCGGTGCTGGCAGAGCTTCGGCTTTTTCCATATTGGCCGCGTAGTCGGAAGAGGTGGAGAACACGATATCGTCTTCGCCGGAATCCGCGAGCACGTGGAATTCGTGGGAGCCAGTACCCCCGATGGAGCCGTTGTCGGCGATGACCGGACGGAAGTCGAGGCCAAGGCGCGTGAAAATGCGCGTGTAGGCGTCGTACATATCCTGATAGGTCTGCTTCAGCGAGGCTTCATCCAAGTGGAAGGAGTAAGCGTCCTTCATGATGAACTCGCGTGAGCGCATTACCCCAAAGCGCGGACGAATCTCGTCGCGGAATTTGGTTTGGATCTGGTAGAAATTGACGGGCAGCTGCTTGTAGCTGGCGATCTCTTTACGAACCAGGTCGGTGATGACCTCTTCGTGGGTCGGGCCGACGCAGTAGTCGCGATCGTGGCGATCTTTGAGGCGTAACAGCTCGGGACCGTATTGCTCCCAACGGCCAGACTCCTGCCACAGCTCGGCGGGCTGCACGGCGGGCATGAGTACCTCTTGAGCACCTGCGCGGTTCATCTCTTCACGCACAATGGCTTCCACTTTGCGCAGCGTGCGCAGGCCCAGTGGCAACCAGGTGTAAAGCCCCGAGGTTAAACGGCGAATCATCCCGGCGCGAAGCATTAGCTGGTGGCTAATGACTTCGGCGTCAGCCGGGGTTTCTTTTAGAGTGGCAATCAGTAATTGGCTGGCGCGCATGGGCGTGAGCATTCCTTGGTTCTTGAGAAAAGTTCTTGAGAATTAGTTCTTGAAAAAGTGCTTAAAAGCGTTGAATGCAGGCATTGTACGGCCTAGCGGTTAAAGCGGCAAAATAGTCCTTATCGCCAAATCATCTATGCTTTGAAATGGCTGTGCTAAACTTATCGAGTTTTATGGCGCGATAGTCGGTAAAAAAACCAAGCGCAATACGCTATATCGACGACTATCGTTACTTTTTTGTTTGAGGGAACCTTCATGCATCAAGCAGTTCGTCGCTGGTTGACTGGCGCCGTGGTTGGCGCTTCCATCGTGTCATTGAGTGGTTGTGGTACGCTTTTTCATCCTGAGCGTAAGGGCCAATTAAGCGGTGATATTGATCCGGTGATTGCTATCGCCAATGGGGTGGGTTTGCTGTTCTTTATCGTACCCGGAGTGATTGCCTACGCCGTGGATTTCTCTAATGGCACCATCTACCTGCCGGGCCGCAACAGCGCCTCAGTGGATGTTCACCACTTAGACGACGCTATGGATGTCGCTTCTCTGGAAAAACTGCTGTCTGAAACAGCCGGTCAGCCGGTGAGTTTAGAGAGCGAACTGGTGATGATGGAAGAAGTGGGCAGCCTGGATGAAGCGCTCGCCATGGTGCGGATGTCAGGCGTACTGGATGAAGAGAAGCTTTCAGCGATGTAAGACTACGCTGCGAAAGCATAAACCCCAGCCCGGCGTTATGCCCGGCTGGGTTTTTTTATGCACATCTGTGGCGCTGCAATTTAAGCGTACTGGGCAGGGTTGGGAACGCTAGGAAAACGCGGGGGGTGCGCTTCCATGTAGGCATGGCAGGCACGCAAAACGCGCACATCATCATATTTGCCGCCCGCGAGCTGGAAGCCCACCGGTAAACCGTTGTCGGTAAAGCCACAGGGCACCGACGCGGCGGGTTGCTGGCTCAGGTTAAAGGGATAGCTAAAGGGCGCCCACTCTTCCCAGTCGCGCATATCGCTGCTTGGCGGAACTTCTTGGTTTATTTCAAACGGCTGTATCGCCACCGAGGGCGTCATCAGCAGATGGTACTCTTGGTTAAAGTGCTCAAGGCGCTGGGTTAATTCCGCGCGATCTGCCAAGGCACGAAACAGTTCAACGGCTTTCCAGGGTTCGGCTTTACGGGCATTGGCTATCATGCCTGAATCTAGCAGCGTACGCTGGTGGTCATCCATTTGTGACCACTGTTCTAAAGAGGCGGTAAACCATAGCTTGCGAAAGGTATCCAGCGGTGAGGAAAAACCGGGATGCACGTCGACCACTTCAGCTCCTAATGCCTCCAACCGATTGGCCGCTTCGCGCACGCGTTCGGCAATTTGCGGGTCTACCTTCGCGTAGCCAAGATCAGTTGAGTAGCCAATCCGCAGCCCGGTTAAGCCTTTATCTAAATCGACACCCCAGTCTTCAGGCTGTCCGCGGGTGGCGTAAGGGTCCCGGTAATCATAGCGGCCCATCACGTTTAACATACTCACCGCATCTCGAACGGTGCGCGTTAATGGCCCCAGGTGCGATAGGCTGGGCTCTTTAGCTGGCGGCCATTGGGGCGTCCAGCCAAAGGTAGGCTTAAAGCCAAAAACCCCGGTGAATGCAGCGGGAATCCGGATAGAACCGCCTGAGTCGCCGCCCTGGTGCAGCACCCCCATATTGAGCGCCGCGGCCGCGGCGGCCCCGCCGGAAGAGCCTCCGGGGGTTAAACGCGTATCCCAGGGGTTGGTCGTGGCGCCAAAAACACGGTTATCCGTTACTGCTTTCCAGCCAAATTCGGGCGTGTTGGTTTTGCCTAGCAGGATGGCGCCCGCTTCACGCAGCATGCGTGCGGGTGGGGCGTCGGTGTCGCATAGCGCTTCAGAAGAAGTCAGCGAGCCCTCTCGGCAGGGCATGCCCGCCACCTGGGTCAGGTCTTTAAGCGATACCGGCACCCCATCAATAGGGCTAAGTGGTTTGCCTTGTCCCCAGCGCCGCGCCGAGGCTTTTGCCGCTGATTCTGCACCTTCAGCATCGACATACACATAGGCGTTAACGTCTGGGTTGAAGCGCTCAATCCGATCAAGGGCGGCGCGGGTGACTTCTAGCGGGGAGGCCTCTCGGCTTTCAAACAAGTGAGCTAGGGTCTGGGCATCTAAACTGCCGAGATCGGTATCGCTCATTGCACGCTCCTTACGTAGGCTGGGGCTTGGGTAAAGGAGTTTAAGCGTAGGCAAGCATTACCGGGCGTGCAAAAAAACGCTGAACGCTGGGTACATTATTTAGCTATCGCTCAGGATGCTTGAGCGCGCAGCCAAGCGATTTCATCAGTCCAGATCTCCGGTTCAATAGTCTCCAGGATCATCGGAATGCCGTTAATTCGTGGCTCCTGCATGATAGCGGTAAAAGCGGGCAGGCCAATGTTGCCTTTACCCAGGCTGTGGTGGCGATCCACGCGGCTGGCAAGATCGCTTTTGGCATCGTTTAAATGCATGCCACGCAGATACTCAAAGCCGACAACGCTAGCTAATTCATCGAGCGTTGCTTGGGTGGCCTGTGTCGTGCGCAAATCATAACCCGCCGCAAAGGCGTGGCAGGTATCAATACACACTCCAACGCGAGTTTTATCGTCTACATGGGCAATGATTTCGGCTAAATGCTCGAAGCGCCACCCCAGATTAGTACCCTGCCCAGCAGTATTTTCAATCACCGCCGTGACGCCCTGGGTATGCGCTAGTGCTTCATTAACGGATTCCGCAATACGCTTTAAACAGTCGCTTTCGCTGATTTTATTTAAGTGGCTGCCGGGGTGAAAATTAAGCAGCGTCAGCCCCAATTGCTCGCAGCGCTGCATCTCATCCAGAAAGGCATCCCGGGATTTGCGTAGACCTTCCTGCTCCGGGTGGCCAAGATTAATCAGATAGCTGTCATGGGGCAGAATCTGTTCGGGGGCGAAGCTATGTTCGGCGCAGGCATCGCGAAAGGCTTGGATCGCTTCATCGGTGAGCGGCTTGCCTTGCCACTGGCGCTGATTTTTAGTGAATAGCGCAAAGGCGTCTGCACCGATGGCTACCGCCCGGTGTACGGCTTGGTCTGCGCCGCCAGCGGCGCTCACATGGGCTCCTAGGTACTTCACGGTCGACTCCTTGTCAGTGTTTGAGCTTATCAGTGACTAGCTAAAAAGCGCTTAAACGCGGCGGGTTCATCGGTGATGACACTGCCGATACCCCACGCCCAGCGGCTATGAAAGGCGCTGGGGTCATTGGCGGTATAGCACAATATTTGATAGCCATCGCGCTGCATGGCGTCGGCTTGGGCACGTTTTAAGCGTGGCCAGTGAGGGTGCACGCTGAACGCCTCAATGGCCTCACACTGCTCACGCCAGCTTTTCGGCACGCTACCGAACAGCACGCCCAGGGCCAACCGCTCTGTGCTGGCGAACTGGCGGCAATGGGTAAGGGCGCTGGCATTGAAAGAGGAAATAATCAAACGCTCGGGGGGGAGCGTATCCAGCATTTCCGGCAGCGCGCGTTCAACCAGCGCGATGGGATCGCGGCCTTTGTTGACCTTTATTTCCATATTCACGCCCATTTCCAGCTCGTTGAGCAGTGCCAGCATTTGCGCCAAGCTGGGCATTTTCTCACCCGCAAATCGGTCGTCAAACCAACTTCCTGCATCCAGGGTTTGCGCCTTGGCCCAATCCATGGAGGCCAGCCCGCCGCGGCCGTTTGAGCAACGTGCGACATCGCTGTCGTGCCAAATTACCGGGGTGCCGTCACCCAGTAGTTGTACATCCAGCTCGACCCATGTGGCCCCCGCTTGGTGGGCTGCGCGCACCGCTGCTAGGGTGTTTTCTGGGGCGGCGGCGGAGTAGCCGCGGTGGGCAATGAGTGTGGGTACTTGAATGGCGGGATGCGTCATGACAAATCTCTAAGCCTTAGACGATAAAAGAGCGCTAATACTAGCATGAGTGCATGACAGCGGGATTTCATCGCCTTCGTGGCTTGATCTTTAAGCCCTGATCCTTAAAACCTAGCCCTTAAATTCTGCTCATTAAAAGATAGAGGTAAAAAAACGCTAGCGTGCTAGCTTGATTTAAACGCCGCGACACGCTTGTATAACGACACCTGTTGCCATGTGAACCATGAACAAACTCAATAATTGATAAGGAAATACTCATGTCTAAGCGAATCCAATTTGCCAGTACCGGCGGTTCTGAGGTGCTTGAACTGGTCGACGTTACTCCCGCTGAACCCGGCCAGGGAGAAGTGCGTATTGCCAATAAGGCTGTCGGCCTTAATTTTATCGATATCTATTTTCGCACCGGGCTTTATCCAGCGCCCTCTATGCCGTCTGGGCTAGGCACCGAGGGGGCCGGTGTTGTCGATGCGGTTGGCGAAGGTGTCACACATCTAAACGTGGGTGACCGCGTGGCCTATGCCCAAGGCCCTTTGGGCGCCTATGCCGAACTGCATACGTTGCCTGGGGCTAAAGTGGTCAAACTCCCCGATTTCGTTGATTTCGACACCGCAGCGGCGAGTATGCTGAAAGGCCTAACCGTGCAGTATCTACTGCGCCAAACCTATGAACTAAAAGGGGGCGAGACCATTCTGTTTCACGCCGCGGCTGGTGGGGTGGGGTCGATTGCCTGCCAGTGGGCGAAGTCGCTGGGTGTTAAGCTGATCGGTACCGTTAGCTCCCAGGAGAAAGCGGATCTAGCCATGGCCAACGGCGCCTGGGCGACGATCAACTACAGCGAAGAGAGTGTGGTTGAGCGTGTACGCGAGCTCACCAACGGCGATATGTGCGATGTAGTGTATGACTCGGTGGGTAAAGACACTTGGGAAATGTCGCTGGACTGCTTAAAACCCCGTGGGCTGATGGTCAGCTTTGGCAACGCCTCTGGCCCGGTGGATGGCGTTAATATCGGTATTCTCAACCAGAAGGGCGCGCTCTACGTGACTCGCCCCAGCCTTAACGGTTACGCCGACACCCGCGAGCGGTTGGAGATGATGTGCGAAGAGTTCTTCGCCATGCTTGAAAGTGGCAAAGTTAACATCGATATTGCCAATCGGTACTCGCTGGCAGAAGCCGGAAAAGCTCAAGATGCGCTGCAAAGCCGTAAAACCACAGGGTCTACTATTTTGTTGCCGTAGTGAGTTGGTTTTTTGACGATATTTGTTTGCGCGTAGCATCAACCTCAGCCTGAAACGGTTTTCCGGCCAAGCAAGATCCTCGAAGTTGCTGTTTATCGAAACCCACGTCGTTTCTACATGCGCTTATTTAGCAGCTCGGCATGGCCGGGCTGTGTGGGTTTTTGTTTATCGAGCTACCCATTTGCAGGGGCTATACGTGTGTATAGTAAACGTCTAATGTGCAGATGACATGGCCATGCTATAAGCGTGGCGTGCACCAATCGTAGGCTGCCCCTATCAAGCGGTGGCAAGGGAGTAGGAAAAGGATGTCGGCTGAGGACTTAAGTGTTGAAAGTTCAGGTGCACAGGGCTCTGGGGTTGAGAATTCAGGCATTGAAAACGTAAGCCTTGAAGCGTTAGATCTTGGTTGGTTAACGCTCGCGCCGAGCACGCTGGTGTTTATGGTGCTTGGGCTCACGCTCGCGGCGTTTATATGGGGTCGCTTTCGTTACGACTTAGTAGCGCTGGCGGCGTTGCTGGGTTCGGTCATGCTAGGGCTTGTACCCGCCGAAAGTGCGTTCACGGGTTTTGGTCATCCGGCGGTGATTACCGTGGCTGCCGTGCTGGTGCTTAGCCGTGGCTTTGAGCGCTCGGGGGTCGTCGATATCATCGCCAACCAAGTGCTTAAAGTGGGAGAGAACCTGTTGCTCCAACTCTTGGTGCTGGTAGGTACCATTGTTTTGCTGTCGGGCATTATGAATAACGTGGGCGCCCTGGCACTGCTGCTACCGGTAGCTATGCGGCTTGCCCGTGAACACAACACCTCGCCTTCCTTACTGCTTATGCCCCTGGCGTTCGGCTCTTTACTCGGCGGCCTGACAACGTTAATTGGCACCCCGCCCAATATCATTATTTCCAGTTATCGCCGAGAGGTGACGGACGAAGCATTTAGTATGTTTAGCTTCTCGCCTGTTGGCATTGTGGTAGCACTGGCGGGGCTGGCCTTTATTGTTCTGGTGGGTTGGCGATTGACGCCCAAGCGTAGCGGCCAGGCCTCTACCGATGAAATGTTTGATACCGCTAACTATCTGGTTGAGTTGAAAGTGGGCGAAGAGTCAAAAGCCAAAGGCTTAACGCTACAGCAGTTGCGCGACGAGCTGGACGAAACCATCCCTGTGTTAGCGGTGGTGCGCGATGATAATCGCCGGGCGGGTTATAACTTCCACGGCGCCTTGGAAGATGGCGATATTCTGCTATTAGAAGCAGGGCCTGATGAACTCCAAATGCTGGAAGACAAAGTGGGGCTTAGCGCGATTGCTGAGCTGGATGAAGAGGCCGAAGCAGATTCAGAAGTGGAAGACGCTGAGCATCCAGCCAGTGACAAAGAGGCAGATAAGGCTAAAAAGAAAGACGCTACACAGGATCAACAGCGCGTGGATACCGAAGGCCTGCAGTTGATCGAGGCCGTGGTGCGCAATGACTCTATGATGATTAACCGCAGCGTGCGAGAGCTACGATTAAACCATCAGTTTGGGCTGCATTTGGTGGCCGTTGCACGGGATGGCGGGCGCCTGAAGCAGCGGTTGCGGGATATCCGCTTTAAGAACGGCGACGTTTTGCTATTGCAGGGCAGTGAAAATGAAATCTCTGACAGCTTGGCCTCGCTGGGCTGCTTACCCCTGGCTAGCCGCGAGTTGCACTTGGGGCAGCCGCGCAAGCTTGCCGTGTCGATTGCCATTTTTGCTTTGGCGATTATGGCCATGCTGTTTGACCTACTCCCGGCCGCAGTGGCCATGAGCACTGCAGCACTGATTTCGCTGCTGATTGGCGTGTTACCGTTACGCGAAGGGTATCAAGCCATTGATGGCCCCGTTATCGTACTGCTAGCGGCGATGATACCCGTGGGCGAAGCATTGGAGACCAGCGGCGGTGCTGATTTGATTGCCAACGCGCTGCTGAGTTTTGGCAGTGACTGGCCGGTGGTCGTTACCATGATCGGGCTGTTTTTACTCTCTATGCTGCTCTCTAACGTGGTCAACAATGCGGCGGCGGCGCTGCTGATGGCGCCTATTGCGGTGAGTTTAGCCAATGGCTTCGATGTCTCACTCGACCCGTTCTTGATGGTGGTTGCCGTCAGCGCTTCCTGTGCGTTTTTAACCCCTATCGGGCACCAATCCAATACGCTGGTGCTAGGGCCGGGCGGCTACCGTTTCGGTGATTATTGGAAACTGGGCCTGCCGCTTTCATTGGTTGTGCTGGTGGTTGCGATCCCGCTGATTTTAGTGGTGTGGCCGCTTTAGGCATTTTGATGGGCGTTATCACGCTCGAACTATCGGCTTGGCGCCTGTGGAATTGTTTGAAGAAAGCTATAAGATTTCGAAAATTTTGCTAGATTATGTTCAGATATCAATAATAATCGAACAGGCCGGGCTCATGAATCAACAATTTCGTCAGGATGCCATTGTCGAGCTGGTTCGCCAGCACGGTTACATGAGTATCGAACAGCTCACTGAGCATTTTGCCGTTACACCGCAAACTATTCGTCGCGATTTAAATACCCTGGCCGATGAAGGCCGGGTTCGGCGTGTCCATGGCGGGGTAGGCATTGAGTCAAGCACGGTGAATACCGCTTACAGCACGCGTAAGACGCTGCATCTGGAAGAGAAAGAGCGCATTGCCCGTTGTTTAGCCCAGCACATCCCTAATCACTCCTCACTGTTTATTAATATCGGCACCAGTAATGAAGTGATTGCTCAAGCGTTGTTAGAGCACCAGGGCCTTGAGATTATTACCAACAACCTTAATGTTGCTGCCATTCTGCAGCATAAAGAGGATTTCACCGTGATTATTGCCGGTGGCCAGGTGCGCTCCCGGGACGGCGGCATTATTGGTGAAGCCACTATCGACTTTATCAATCAATTCAAAGTGGACTACGGCATTATCGGCATCAGTGGTATCGATGAGGATGGCTCGCTGCTGGAGTTTGACTACCAGGAAGTACGCGTTGCACAGGCGATTATTGCTAATTCGCGGCGCATTTATTTGGCGGCGGACTACTCTAAATTTCACCGTAACCCGGTCGTGCGGCAAGGTAATCTGGAGCAGCTGGATGCGTTGTTTACTGACCGCAAACCACCGGAAGCGATCCAGCGGTTGCTCAATCAACACGATGTTGCGCTTTACATCGCCTAGCCTGAGCGTCGCTCGCTGACTTTTCAGACACTCCTTCTATAGTCTCTGTAGCCGTTTCATCCTTGAGCATTTTGCATGGCTGGAGTAGCCTTAGATGATAATAAAGCGAAAGTAAGTATACAAAATCGAAAGACAATACAACAAAGCGAACTCGATATGTCCTCTTTTATACTCGCCATTGATCAAGGCACTACCAGTTCCCGCGCTATTCTGTTCGACCGCCAAGGCCAGGTGGCCGCCGTTGCCCAGCAGGAATTCAAGCAGCACTTTCCCCATGACGGTTGGATTGAGCACGACCCTGAAGATATTTGGGAAACCGTGGTGGCGACCTGCCGGGACGTAATGAGCACCGCTGAGGTTTCCGCCGACCAAATAGCCGGTATCGGCATTACCAATCAGCGGGAAACCACCATTTTATGGGATCGGAAAACCGATAAGCCACTCTATAATGCCATCGTTTGGCAGGATCGTCGCACCTCAGATTTGTGTCAGTCGTTGCGCGATAAAGGTCACACCGATGTCGTTCAAGCGAAAACGGGGCTTTTAATTGACCCCTATTTTTCGGCAACGAAACTCGCCTGGATGCTAGACAATGTAGAGGGCGCTCGCGAGCGCGCTGAGCAGGGCGAACTGGCCTTTGGAACGGTGGATAGCTTTCTAATCTGGCGGCTGACGGGTGGCCAGCAGCACGTTACCGATGCCACCAACGCTTCGCGCACGGCACTGTTTAATATCCATACCCAAGAGTGGGATGAGGAGCTGCTGGGGTTATTTAATATACCCGCCAATCTTATGCCTGAAGTGAAAGACTCCAGTGATGATTTTGGCACTACCGAGGCGCACTGGCTGGGCGCCGCGCTGCCCATTGCGGGAGTGGCGGGTGACCAGCAGGCGGCTTTGGTGGGGCAGGCGTGCTTTCAGCCCGGGATGGGTAAAAGTACCTATGGCACCGGCTGTTTTATGATTGTGAATACCGGTGAAACGCCGTCGCTATCGCGTAATCGCCTGCTGACTACCATTGGCTACCGGCTAAATGGTAAGCCGACCTACGCCATGGAGGGCAGTATTTTTGTGGCTGGGGCGACGGTGCAGTGGTTGCGCGATGGCCTGAACCTGTTTGCAGACGCCTCGGAAACCGAAGCCTTGGCCCAACAGACCCGTAGCGGCCACAGTGTTTATTTGGTGCCCGCTTTTACCGGCTTAGGTGCTCCCCACTGGGACCCGAAAGCACGTGGCGCAATTTTTGGTTTAACCCGTGATACCGGCATTGCTGAAATAGTCGCTGCGGGCCTGCAAGCGGTGTGCTATCAAACCCGCGATTTACAGCACTGTATGAACGACGATATGGAGGCCCCCCCGGGCACTTTGCGCGTCGACGGTGGCATGGTGAAGAACAGCTGGGTGATGCAGTTTCTGGCCGATATGCTGGGTGTCCAGGTGGATCGCCCCACGATTTTGGAGACCACCGCGCTGGGCGCTGCTTACCTAGCCGGGCTGCGTTTAGGTTGGTATCAGACGCTGGAAGAGATCGAGCAGCTGTGGCGCTGTGAGAAAAGCTTTATGCCGACGATGGAGGAGGCCACCCGGGAGCAGCTTTATCAAGGCTGGTTGGATGCCGTTTCGCGCGTTCGCTCTACTCCTTAGCCACCCTACTTAAGCACACTATCGCTTTGCGCTAGCTATTTCTTATAATGCGGCGGCCAATTAAACAATTGGCCGCCTTTCTTCGCTTTAAGCGCCCCTCATGAAAGTCTTTAACACACATAACCGCTATGAAGCGGTTATGTAGTCGAGTTACAACCACCCCTGCGGCCAATGACGCATTGTGGGCATCGCTTCCGTGAACCATAGTAGAGCCATGGATCAGGAGGGCGCTTCGTTACCCCGAATCACTGAACTGATCCCTGCTACAGAACCATAGCGCTTCAGTATTACCCAAGCGCTAAAGGCGAAGGTCTTGCAACGCTTGTGACCGTTTCGCAGTTACCGAACTGGGCACTTACCCGGCCCAGCATGAGTAGCAACGTCACCATACGTCGTTAATTAAGATGGCTGCATTTAAACCGATAGGCGGTTAGGCAGCGGATGACCATACCATGAGGTATTACTAATGAACTGCATCGAATTGAGCCAACAAGCCGACAGCATCGCCAGCTCCTTCAGCAAGCAAGATCTCGCCAGACTCGTTGTGGCGTTGAAGGGCAATCGTGAATCACTGCAGCATGCCGTTGAGGTTATCGACACCGTGGACAGCCGCGCAGGCTGCACAGTGGAAGAAGCCTGGGATGAAGTGCTCTCAGGGGATTCTCAACTGCGCATAGAAGATGAAGAGTAGGGCACGACTTACTGATCGATTGTTTGATGAGCTTGTTTGATTATAGTGATTAATAAATAAGTCATCGTCAGCCCCCTCATTTAGGTGAGGGGGCTTTTTTTAACCTTAAAGCACTGACGCTGAAGCAGGCGGTAGCGCCGTATCGCGGTTTTGTTCAAAGTACTGATTAAATCGCGTTTCAGCATCGTCGCCAAAGAGTACTCGGCACGCTTCTTTTAAGCCGGTGGAGTGGCGTAACTGCTCGTGCGGTACCACCAGTGAGACCTTGGCACGACGGCGCAGGAAATCCTCAAGCTGGGTAATCATCTCGTGGTCGCGGGCATGCTCAATCTCGCAGCGGATATACTCAGTGCCTTCAATCAGGATTTCGCCCTGAGCAGGATCCTGACGAATTTTCTCAAGCATCTGGATGGCTTGATCGGCGTAGCGCCGCCACAGCCGAGTGGAGAGCAGCTCCGATGAGGTAGAGGCGGTCATTGCATCCAGGTTCATGCGCTTGGCTTGATCCATAAACTGCTGCTTTACGGGCTTGGGGGGTTCCCCATACCACATAAAATCATGGTCTGACAGAGAAACCCCCAGGCGGCTAATTTCTTCGGCAATCTCATCGCCAACGTTCAAGCAGTCGGTCAGCTTACCCCCAAAGATGCTGATATGGGCGCTTTCGGTATTGGTATCGACCACATGCTTGCGCGAGAGTTGAAGAAAGTCGCGGTCACTGCCTTGGTTATCTTTGATGGCTAACGGCCGGACGCCGCAGCGCGTTGAGATAATGTCATCCTGGGTAAGCGGTTTAGCCAAGGTTAGGCGCTTATTGATATTTTCCAGCACAAAGGCGATATCGTCAGCGGTAACGTCCACCTCAGGGTGCTCCATATGGGTGTCGGTAGTGCCGATACAGGTGCGGTTGCCCATGGGAATAACAAAAAACAGCCTGCCATCGTCGGCGAAAAATGCCAGCACCCGCTGGGAATCCGTTAGCTGCGGTACGATAAGGTGGATGCCCTTGGAATAGAGGTGATGGTGAGTGGTCTTTTGGCCGGTTAGCTCGTTATGCTGATCGACCCAGGGGCCAGCGGCGTTGATCAGCACCTTGGCACGTATATCAAAGGTGCTGCCATCCATGACGTTGCGGGCTTTGGTTACCCATAGGTCGCCTTCGCGCTCGGCGCCGAGTGACTCGACGTAGTTGGCGGTAATAGCGCCATAGTTAAGCGCATGACGCACAAAGTTAAAGACAAACCGAGCGTCATTATCGTGGAGGTAGGCGTCGGAGTACTCGAAACCGCCAACGGAATCCGCTATATCAATAATCGGCTCTTGCTGCTTAATTTTGCTCGGTGAGAGCAGGCGTGGCAGTTGGGTAAAGCCGTTGCCCATTAGCCAGTAGAGCCAGGTGCCCGCCCACAGATAGCGAGGTGAGTGGCGGAAACCTTTGGAAATAGTGGTAAGGAAACGAATCTCCTGCACCGTGGAAGGATAACTCTTAATCAAGTGATTGCGGCTTTTGCACAGTTTGCGAACCAGCGCAAAATCCTTGCTTTCCATATACTTAATGCCTCCCCATACTAGGTTGGAGGAGTGCATGCTGGTGCTGCCAGCGAAGTCGCCGCGGTCAATCAACGCGACTTTTGCGCCTTTGCCTGCCAGCGCCGCAGCGGTGGCTGCGCCGTTAATACCGCCCCCAATAATCAGGGCATCAAAGGTCTCGGTAGGTAATTTTTCAATGTTTCGATTTCGCAGTTTCATAGCGGATCCAATTAACCAATAAATAGCCCTGTTGCAGTGGGTGTTTTCTCTTGTGCTATGGCCTGCCGCCAATGAAACCCTTGGCAGGGCGGGCGGTTGCCCGCCCTGCAAGCGTTACGCGTGGTGATTATTGGCGCGTACCGGCTTCCATCCAGGCTTCCATCATTTCATCGTAAGGAACGGTGGTGCCCTGCGGCATTTCATTATCCAGCTTGGGTTTGGGTGAGCCTTCTTGATCCAACCAGACTTGCGGATCCTGCTCTTCGTTGAGTACGGGCGCATAACTGTCGAAGACGTTGGCCCGAGCCAGGCGGTGCATGGTGCTGTCCAAATCCGCCGCCAGTTTGTCCAAACCTTCCTGAGGCGTAACTTCACCACTCATGACGGGGGCCAGGTTTTGCCACCACAGCGGCGCCATACGCGGATAGTCGGGTACGTTGGTACCGGTAGGTGTCCAGTTCGACTCGTTGGGGCTGCGGTAGAACTCCACCAGACCGCCCAGTTTGGGGGCCATTTCGGTCATCTGCTCAGAGAAGATGTCAGATTCACGAATTGGCGTTAGACCGTGCATGAGTTTTTCCAGTGAGGTGGTTTTCGCCACGGTGAACTGGGCAAATAGCCATGCGGCAGTGCGGCGATCTTCCGGCGTTGAGTCAAAGAACGTCCATGCACCCACGTCTTGGTAACCAACTTTCATACCTTCTTCCCAGTAAGGGCCGGTGGGGGAAGGTGCCATGCGCCACAGCGGATTGCCCTCGTCATCGGTCACTGCAACCGCAGGGTCAGTCATGTCGGCGGTAAAGGCGGTATACCAGAAGATCTGCTGGGCGATGTGCCCTTGCGCAGGCACCGGCCCCGCTTCACCAAAGGTCATGCCTTGCGCTTCGGGTGGAGCAAAGTCGCGGAGCCAGTCCACCGCTTTTTGCATCGCAAATACCGAGGCCGGTGAGTTAGTCGCACCGCCGCGGCTAACGCTGGCGCCTACCGGCTGGCTATCTTCATTGACGCGAATACCCCAGTCATCCACCGGGTTACCAGAAGGGACGCCGGGGCTGCCCATGCCCGCCATGGAGAGCCAGGAGTCGTGGAAGCGCCAGCCTAACGACGGGTCGCGGCGGCCATAGTCCATGTGGCCGTAGATCTTGGTACCATCTATTTCACCGACGTGTTCGGAAAAGAACTCGGCGATGTCTTGATAGGCCGTCCAGTTAGTGGGCACCCCTAAGTCGTAACCGTAAATCTCCCGGAACTGCTCCTGCAGGTCTTCGCGCTGGAACCAGTCATAGCGGAACCAGTAGAGGTTGGCGAACTGTTGAGTGGGCAGTTGAAAGAGGCTGCCGTCTGGCCCAGTGCCGTACTGCAGGCCAATAAAGTCATCTAGATCCAAGGTGGGCAACGTATAGTCGGCCCACTCGTTCTCCATCGCTTCAGACAGGTTGATGGTGGTGCCGTAGCGGATATGCGTGCCGATGGAGTCGGTATCATTGACGAAACCGTCATAGATGCTGTTGCCCGACTGCATCTGGTTCTGCATGGTATCCACAACATCGCCTTCGCCGATGATGTTGTGGGTCAGGTTGATGCCAGTAAGCTCGCTGAAGGCTTCCGCTAACACTTCGCTTTCATAAACGTGAGTGGTGAGACCTTCGGCCACGGTTTGAATATCCATGCCGCGGAAAGGCTCGGCAGCGTTGGCAAACCACATCAGCTCTTCGATCTGCTCTTCACGGCTTAGCGTTGAGTTTTGGAAGTGCTCGTCGACCAAGCGTTCAGCGATGGCGCGGGTATCCTCTTCCTGCGCTGACAGCGTACCCGATGCCAGCAGCAAGCTGGCGGCGAGGGTGGTTAGCTTGAATTTAGTCAGTGTGGATTTATTGTAGTGCTTTTGCATGTTGACCTCGTTTTGTTGTGTTCTTCCTTGATGGCTTGGCCGTCCTTGATACCGATTAAACGCTGGTGGCATTTCCCAAGGGCTATCCCCAGCGCATTAAAACCAGCAGCCATACGGCTGATACTGCTAGTGCTATCCAAATGGAGAGTGAGGTGAAGCCAATCACACCCAGGTGGATAAAGGCCGCTGAGAGCAGGCCGATAAACAGCCGGTCTCCGCGGGTAGTGGCAATGGGTAAAAACCCTTTGCGCTCGATCGTGGGCGACAAGATCTCCCACACCGTCATACCTGCCAGCATGGCAGCGATTGATGAAAAGAATATGGCGGTGGGCATGGTCCATACCATCCAAGACATAGTGTGCTCTCCTCAGGTACGGCCCAGGGCAAAGCCCTTGGCGATGTGGTTACGAACGAAGTAGACCACCAGAATGCCGGGAATAATGGTCAGTACCCCCGCAGCGGCCAGAGTGCCCCAGTCAATCCCGGAGGCTGTGGACGTACGCGTCATGATCATGCCGATAGGCTGGGCGTCGGTGGCGGTCAGCGTGCGGGCCAGCAGCAGTTCCACCCAGGAGAACATGAACAGGAAGAACAGCGTGACGCCAATGCCGGAGCGGATCATGGGGATAAAGATTTTGACGAAAAAGCGCGGAAAGCTATAGCCGTCGATATAGGCGGTTTCGTCGATCTCCTTAGGTACGCTGCTCATAAAACCTTCCAAGATCCAGATAGCCAGTGGGATGTTGAATAGGCAATGAGCCAGCGCGACAGCAATATGGGTGTCAAACAGACCTACTGAGTAGTAGAGCTGGAAGTAGGGCAGCAGGAACACCGCGGGCGGTGCCATTAGGTTGGTCAACAGCCAGAAAAATAGATGCTTGTCGCCAATAAAGGTGTAGCGGCTAAAGGCGTAGGCGGCGGGTAGCGCGACGCAAATGGTGATGAGCATATTCATCGCCACGTAGAGCATCGAGTTGACATAGCCCATGTACCAGCTTGAGTTGGTGAAAATGCCGATGTAGTTATCAAAGGTAAGTTTCTGGGGCCATAGCGTCATCGAGCCGAGAATTTCGCTATTGGTCTGTAGCGACATATTGATCAGCCAGTAAATGGGCAGAATCATCAGTGCCAGATACAGGCCAAGCAAGATACGCGAGCGCCAGTGTGCACGGGCGGTGCGGTTACGCCGCTTGGCCGGTGACACCTTGCTAAAAATGGTGTTGTACTTTTCACCGCGCTGGGTGTTTTCGAGTTGATAGCTCATGTTAAGCACCTCCATGCGGCGGTTTGTCTTTCTGCATATTCATAATGGTGGTGTAGAACACCCAACTCACCAGCAGAATCACCAGGAAGTAGATAAGCGAGAACGCTGCAGAAGGGCCTAAGTCCTGTTGTCCGACCGCCATGGTGGTCAAAGACTGGCTTAAGAAAGTGGTGGCGCTGCCCGGCCCGCCGCCTGTTAGTACAAAGGGTTCGGCGTAGATCATAAAGGAGTGCATAAAGCGCAACAGTACGGCGATAACCAGTACGTTGGTAAGCTTAGGCAGCTGAATATAGCGGAACACGGCCCATTTCGAGGCCCGGTCGATACGCGCTGCCTGATAGTAAGCTTCGGGAATAGAGCGCAGGCCGCTATAGCACAGCATTGCCACCAGCGGCGTCCAGTGCCATACGTCCATTAAAATGATGGTTACCCAGGCATCGCCCGCATTGCGGGTAATATTGTATTCGACGCCTAACTCGCGCAGGCCCCAACCCATTAAGCCGATATCGCCACGGGTAAATATCTGCCAAATACTGCCCACCACGTTCCAAGGGATGAGTAGTGGGAGGGTAATCAGAATCAGTACTGCCGAGGCCTGCCAGCCGCGTTTGGGCATAATCAGCGCGATGCCGATCCCGAGCGGAATCTGGATAGCGAGAATAATCAGCGAGAACGAAATTTGGCGCAGAAACGCTGCCTGCAGGGCGTCGTCGTTGAGCATGCTTTGAAACCACTCGGTGCCGGTAAAAAAGCGTGCGTTGGGGCCGAGCACGTCCTGCACTGAGTAGTTGACCACGGTCATCAGCGGAATGATGGCGGAGAACGCCACCAATACCAGCATGGGTAGCACCAGTAGCCAGGCTCTGTTATTGGGTACTTTGTTATTCATGACCAGCCTCCGCCAGGTATTCATCGATATAGAGCGCTACGTGGGCAGCATCGAAGTGCGCAAACGCCGCCTCACTCACCGGTGAGTGCCCCTCAGGCAGTCGGGCTTTAAAGGTTTGCTCGTTGAGCTTGAAGGTCAGCAGGGAGTAGGTGCCCAGGTCTTGCACGCTAATTACTTGAATCGGCACGCTATTGGCTGAAGAGCTTGAAGAAATCGCAATAAACTCGGGGCGAATGCCTAGCTTGATATTGGCTGAGCCCGCGTTGGCGACGGCGTGCTTCATGTGCTCGCTAACCGGTAGCGGCTGTGCGCCGAACATTATCTGATCTTCGCGGTGTTCGACGGCCATAAAATTCATGCCGGGACTGCCAATAAAGTAACCCACAAAAGTATGCGCCGGGCGCTCAAACAGCTCTCGCGGGGTGCCGAACTGCACCACCTGGCCTTCATACATCACGGCAATTTTATCCGCGAAGGTAGAGGCCTCTAGCTGATCGTGAGTCACGTAGATCATGGTGATATTGAAGCGCTCGTGAATCTCTTTGAGCTTGCGGCGTAGCTTCCACTTAAGCTGCGGGTCGATAACGGTTAGCGGTTCATCAAACAAAATGGCCGTGACGTCATCGCGCACCAAACCACGGCCCATGGAGACTTTCTGCTTCTCATCGGCGGTCAGGTTTTTGGCTTTGCGATCTAACAGCGGGGTTAGCTCAAGAATATCGGCGACTTCGAGCACCTTGGGCTTCACCCGGTACTCGGGGGTGTTCATATTGCGCAGGGGGAAGGCGAGATTGTCGAACACCGTCATGGTGTCGTAGATCACCGGGAACTGAAACACCTGGGCAATATTGCGCTCTTCCGGCGGCAGCTCGTTCACTCGCTGATCGTCGAAAAGTACCTCACCCTCCGACGGCTCCAGCAGGCCAGAGATAATGTTCAGCAGGGTCGATTTACCACAGCCCGAGGGGCCCAGCAGCGCATAGGCGCCACCCTGATGCCATACGTGATCCATCTGACGGATGGCGTAATCCGACGCACCCTTGGGCGTTTTCTCGTAGGAGTGCGCCAAGCCTTTTAAGGTGATCTCAGCCATGGGCAGCTCCTCCCTGACGCGCAGGAATATGTACCGTATGGCCCTGCTTGTCGAAAGCGTAAAGTTGGTGGGTAGGGAAGTACACTTTCAAGGGCTGATTTACACTGAACTGGTGAATGCCCGCTAAGTGCAGAACGAGAGGAAAGCGTTCGTGATGAACATGCAGGAAGGTTTCTGAACCGCTGATTTCTGCTACATCTACATGCACATCCAGCGCCAGGTCATCGGTCTGCTGGGGTTGCAGAGTCAGGTGCGACGCCCGCACGCCAAAGTCGTAATCCCCGGGTTTAAGGCGCTTTAGGTCATCATCGCAGGGGAAATGCAGCGATTGGTCGAAGGTGATTTCGTTTTCGGTAAGCTGGCCGGGGACAATATTGATCGGCGGCTCGGAGAACATTTCGGCGCTAAAGCGGCCATTAGGTTCGCGATAGACTTGCTCGGTCGGGCCGTATTGAAGCAGTTTCCCTTCATGGAGAACCGCCGTGTTGCCCCCCAATGCTAGCGCTTCATTGGGCTCGGTGGTGGCGTATACGGCGATGCAGTTACGCGCTTTAAACAGCTCGCGCAGTTCATCGCGTAGCTCTTCGCGGAGTTTGTAATCCAGGTTGACCAGCGGCTCATCAAACAGGATCAAGTCGGCGTCTTTGACCAGTGCCCGCCCCATGGCAGTGCGCTGCTGTTGGCCGCCGGAGAGCTCCTGGGGGTAACGATTAAGCAGCTGTTCGATATGCAGCATTTCAGCGATTTCGCCAACTCGCTTATCAATTTCGTTTTTAGGCTGCTTGGCTAATTTCAGTGGCGAGGCAATGTTGTCGTAAACGGTGAGGCTGGGGTAGTTGATAAATTGCTGGTACACCATGGAGACATTGCGTTTACGCACCGAGACGTTAGTGACGTCTTTGCCATCCATCATCACTTTGCCGCGGGTGGGTGGCTCAAGCCCCGCCATTAAGCGCATCAACGTGGTTTTCCCGGCCAGCGTTCGACCCAACAGTACGTTAAAAGAGCCTGGCTCAAGGGCCAAGTCTATTCCGCTGATATGCGGCACACCGTTAACGATGTGATCGATATTTTGCAAATGTAAGGACATGCCGATCTCGCTAGCGTCATTGTTGTTGGGAGTGTTGTTGGAAAGTTTTGTAGATTTATTAAATAGTGTAGATCGTTTTCGTTTACGAAAGGCTAGTTGATCGTTTGCGAACTTGCAACGCGTTTTTGGCGCATTTGACTACGCATTTAGGCGTATAAAGTGAACACAAAAAAGCCGACCCCTGGGCACAGGAGTCGGCTGTCTTTACAGATAATACCTTGAAAAATAAGTATTACTTAACGTTTTCTTGTTCCCGCTTAGGCGCTGGTTCAGGTTTCGCGTTGTGATCGATCAGTGTGGACTTGTTCTTGGCAAAGGCATCGTAGGAGAAATCGTCCACGGTGAGCATTTCCAGAACTTCGGCCTCGAAGGTGCGCATAAACTCGGCATCCTCGGTACTGATCAAGCCTTTTTCCAAGCCAGCCTCAACACGTGCTTCAGGGTGCAGCGCCGTTTGTGGCAGCTCGCCTTTAGCGTAAGCCTTGTTCACCGTGCGGTAGATCGCTTCAGCGCGGTCATAATCGACCAGCAGGGCGTTATAGCGTGCCAGCGGGTTACTCTGTTCACCGTCGTCCGCGTCCCAGGTATTCTCAAGCAGTTTTGTACGCAGGGCGCTGTGTGTAGAGACTCGGTGAGCAATATCACGGGCCAGGTCATCGTGGGGCTTATTCCAGCGGCGGCCAGTGGGCATCACCACGGCGTTAAGCGTTTTGCCCAGCGCACGGTTGGGTAGATTATCGAAAATCTCCACAAAGGCCTGCTCGGCACGCTGGAGCAGGAAGCGACAGCTGTAGTGCAGCAGGGCCTCTTCGCCTTCTACCTTGCTGCCTGACTGCCACTGCTTGAGTACCATGGAGGTGAGGTAGAGGTTAGACAGCACATCCCCGAGGCGAGCAGAGATCATTTCGCGTTTCTTAAGTGCTGAACCCAGGCTCGCCATGGCGGCGTCGGCACACAGGCCAAAGCCAGCGGAGAGGCGGGCAATATCCTGGGCGTAGACGGCGGCGGGGCCATCAAAGGGTACGCTGGCTTTACCGATGCCAAAGCCGAGGGTAAAGGCGCGCGCTGCGTTGCCGAAGATCAAGCCCGCGTGGCCGAAGAAGGCTTTATCAAACGCTTTCATATCGTTGGCGTCTTTCGCCGCCAACTCGTCAAGCACGTAAGGATGGCAGCGGATAGCACCCTGACCAAAGATCATCAGGTTGCGGGTCATGATGTTGGCGCCTTCCACGGTAATTGCCACAGGGTTGGCGCTGTAGCCGATACCCAGGTAGTTACGTGGGCCAAGGGTGACCGCTTTACCGCCATGCACGTCCATCGCATCACTTAGCAGCACGCGCTGGAACTCGGTCAACTGGCTTTTCAGGATCGCCGAAGGCACCGCAGGCTTTTCGCCGTGGTCGATCATATTGGCCGTTTGGTACACGGTGGCCTGGGAGATATAGGCCAGCGCCGTCATACGGGCGAGGGGCTCTTGCACACCTTCCATTTCCGCCACCGGCACGTTGAACTGGCGACGAACGCGGGTGAAGCCGCCGCTCCAGCCCAGGGCGTAGCGGGCGGTGCCGGTAGCGCCGGATGGCAGCGTGATACAGCGGCCGATAGACAGACACTCCACCAGCATGCGCCAACCTTGGCCGATCATATCTGGGCCACCAATAATGGTGTCCAGCGGTACGAATACGTCTTTACCGATAATCGGGCCGTTCATAAACGGGCTGCCGATGGGGTGGTGACGTCGGCCAATTTCCATACCGGCGGTATCGCGGGGAATCAACGCCAGGGTAATGCCGCGATCCGCTTCGTCACCTAGTAATTTTTCCGGGTCAAATAGGCGGAAGGCAAGACCGACTACAGTGGCGATGGGCGCCAGTGTGATCCAGCGCTTCTCGAAGTTAAGGCGCAGGCCAAGCACTTCCTCGCCGTTAATGGTTTGCTTACATACAACGCCCGTGTCTGGCAGCGAGGTGGCGTCAGAACCGGCGCGGGGGCCGGTTAGGCCGAAGCAAGGGATCTCGCGGCCATCGGACAAACGCGGTAGGTAGTGATCTTTCTGCTCTTGGGTGCCGTATTTCAGCAGCAGCTCGCCAGGGCCGAGAGAGTTAGGTACGCCCACGGTCACCATCAGGGTTTCATTGACGGAGAGCTTTTGCAGCACCATGGACTGCGCTTTGGCTGAGAAGCCTAGGCCGCCATACTCCTTCGGAATAATCATGCCGAAGAAGCCCTCTTTTTTCAGGAAATCCCACAGCTGTTGGGGCAGGTCAGCGCGCTCGTGGGTGATATCCCAGGCGTTGCACATGCCAGCGGCTTTGGCGCACTGATTAGCCAAAAAGGCTTGCTCATCGTCGCGCAGGCCATCGTCTTTAAAGGCGAGCAGCTTCTCCCACTGGGGTTTGCCGGAGAAAAGCTCGCCGTCCCAGGAAACGCTGCCCGCTTCCAGTGCGGTGCGTTCAGTGGCGGAAACTTTGGGCGCTACTTTTTTAAAGGTGGCGAATAGGCGCGGCGTGAGCCACTTGCGACGCAGTGCGGGCAAGCCAGACACTGCCACGGCGGCTGCGCCAATCAGCAGCAGCACGCCAATGACTTCGGCGTCAAACAGCAGGCCAACAAGGCCCAATACGCCAAGCACCGCTATTGCCGCGGGGGCACCTGCCTCGCGACGCATCACGACGAGCAGGCCAGCAATGGCGAGCACGATAAGAAGTAGGGTGAGCATAGTGTCTCTCTCAGTTGGTGGCCTTTATTGCTGGCCAGCTGTTGTTAGTAAAGTGTTGGTGTTGGTTAAAATGATCAATCGAACACTTGTTTGAATATTGGCAGATGGTACCCGCTTCGTGCAAGTATTTAGGCATGTTTAGCGCTACAAATGCGATGTGCTCATCAAAAAAACGCCATGGCAACAGGCCATGGCGTTTGGAGTAAAAAACCAACTAAATGTTCAGATGCGTTTTGCCGGTGCGCCGTTAGCGACGTAGTAGTCAACGCTGGCGCGGGGTAGCGGCTCATGGCCTTTAATACGGTCGGCGATTTTCTCCGCCAGCATAATCGTCGGCGCGTTTAGGTTGCCGGTGGGAATCACCGGGAACAGTGAGGCATCGACCACACGCAAGCCCTCAATACCATGAACGCGGCCCTGACCATCGGTGACTGCCATATCGTCATCGCCCATCCTGCAGCTGCCACAGGGGTGGTAGGCGGTTTCGGCGTGCTGTTTGACGAAAGCATCGAGCTCGGCATCGGTCTGGACGCCTGGGCCTGGCGCTATCTCGCGACCACGATATCTATCAAACGCTGGCTGGGCGATGATATCGCGGGTGAGGCGAATAGCGTCGCGGAACTCCTGCCAATCTTTCTCTTTGGCCATGTAGTTGAACAGTATGCTGGGTGCGGCATGGGGGTCTTTCGAGGTAAGTCGAATACGGCCACGGCTTTCCGAGCGCATAGAGCCAACGTGGGCCTGGAAGCCGTGAGCCTGCACCGCGCTTTTGCCGTTGTAGCTAATCGCGATGGGCAGAAAGTGGTACTGCAGATTGGGCCACTCTTCTTCATCGCGGCTGCGGATAAAACCACAGGATTCAAACTGGTTGCTGGCACCCACGCCAGTCCCTTTAAACAGCCACTCGGCGCCAATTTTGGGCTGGTTGTACCACTTCAATGCCGGGTAGAGGGAAATCGGCTCTTTGCATTCGTACTGGATGTACATCTCCAGGTGATCCTGGAGGTTTTCACCTACGCCGGGCAGGGCATGCACCGTCTCGATATCGAGCTCTTTAAGCAGTTCTGGGTTGCCGATACCGGAGCGCTGAAGAATCTGTGGGGAGGCGATAGCTCCACCACAGAGCAGCACTTCGCGCCGGGCGTAGGCCTGCTGTTTTTCGCCTTTCTGCTCATAGCGAACACCCACCGCACGCTTGCCTTCAAACTCGATAACGTCGGTGACGGCATGGGTTTCGATGGTGAGGTTGTGGCGCTGTTTGGCGGTATCCAGGTAGCCACGGGCCGTTGAGGCGCGACGGCCTTTGGGCGTAACGAAGCGATCCATGGGGCCGAAGCCTTCTTGCTGGTAGCCGTTAACGTCTTCGGTTTCCGGGTAGCCCGCCTGTTTGCCAGCTTCAATAAAGGTGCGGTAAAGCGGATTATTGTCGGCTTTTGGTGTGGTAATGCTGACCGGGCCATCGCCGCCGTGATAGCTGTTGGCACCCACGTCACGGGTTTCACATTTTTTGAAGTAGGGCAGGCAACTGAGGTAGTCCCAGTCTTCAAGACCAGGCTGTTTGGCCCAGTTGTCGTAATCCAGGGCATTACCGCGGATGTAGCACATGCCGTTAATCAGCGAGGAGCCGCCCAGGCCTTTGCCGCGGCCACACTCCATGCGGCGGCCATCCATATACGGTTCGGGATCAGTTTCAAACGCCCAGTTGTAGCGCTTGCCCTGCAGTGGAAACGCTAGGGCAGCGGGCATTTGCGTACGAAAATCAAGGCGGTAATCGGGGCCGCCCGCTTCTAACAACAGCACGCTAACGCTGCTGTCTTCGGTGAGGCGAGTAGCGAGCACATTGCCCGCGGAGCCTGCGCCGATAATGATGTAATCAAATTCACGTGCTTGAGGCATAAGGAATTACCGAGGCTAAAGATGGGACGGGGCTTCCTGGCGGTAACTTTTCGCGAGGGCGCTGTGAACCCATCCCTGGGCGCTACTTTTCCTATCTGCCCGCCACGGATGGCGGGCATGCCGAAACTGAAAGGAACAAGTTTCGGCCACGGGAAAAGACCCTCGCTACAAGCTACCCCCAGCGCTCTGGTCAGTTAATGCGCGGCAAGAGGTGCTTTTTTGATTTAAAACACCGACTCAAACGGCCCCATCTCAATCTGTACGGACTTGGTTTGGGTGTAGTGATTGAGCGTCTCGATGCCGTTCTCGCGGCCAATGCCCGACTCTTTATAGCCGCCTACCGGCATCTCGGAAGGTGACTCGCCCCAGGTGTTAATCCAGCAGATACCGGCTTCCAGCTGGTGAATAACGCGGTGGGCGCGGTTGAGGCTTTCGCTGAAGACACCGGCGGCAAGGCCGTAAGTGGTGTCATTGGCGCGGCGAATGACTTCAGCTTCGTCATCAAAAGCGAGTACTGACATTACCGGGCCGAAGATCTCTTCACGCACAATGCGCATGTCGTCGGTGCAGTCGGTAAAGACTGTGGGAGCTGCCCAGGCGCCATTGGCGAAGCTACCGGTGCTCCAGTCATCGCCACCCACTAGCAGGCGAGCGCCTTGCTCTTTGCCCAGGGCAATATAGGAGAGCACTTTCTCCTGGTGTTCAAAGCTGACCAGCGGGCCAAAGTTGACGCTAGGATCCATCGGGTCGCCTGCCTTGATGCGCTTAACGCGCTCCACCAACTTGGCTTCAAAGGCGTCTTTAACGCTGCGTTCGACAAATACTCGCGTACCGTTGGTACAGATTTGGCCGCTGGAGTAGAAGTTGGCCATCATGGCGGCGTCGGCGGCGCGATCAAGGTCGGCATCGGCGAATACCAACAGCGGCGACTTACCGCCCAGTTCCATGGTGACGTCTTTTAACGTCGAGCTAGCGGCGGCAGCCATGACCTTTTTGCCGGTACCCGCTTCGCCGGTGAACGAGACTTTGGCGATGCCGGGGTGCTCGGTGAGCATGGCACCTACGTGGCCGTCGCCCTGGACGACGTTAAAGACACCGTTGGGCAGGCCAGCTTCGGTGAAGATTTCCGCCAGTTTCATCACGGTGAGCGGGGTCACTTCGCTGGGCTTAAATACGATGGCGTTACCTGCAGCCAGCGCCGGGGCGGCTTTCCAGCAGGCAATCTGGATAGGGTAGTTCCAGGCGCCAATCGCACCGATCACGCCCAGCGGCTCACGGCGAGTGTAGACAAAAGAGCTATCGCGCAAGGGGATCTGGCTGCCTTCAATAGCAGGCGCCAGGCCAGCGTAGTACTCCAGCGCATCTGCGCCGGTCACGATATCGACACTAGCGGTTTCGCTGATCGGTTTGCCGGTGTTGCGGGTTTCAAGCTCGGCCAGCTCGTCATTACGCTCTCTTAATAGCGCAACGGCACGCAGCATGATGCGCGAACGCTCCATACCGCTCATCGCAGCCCACTCGCGCTGGCCGCGTTGGGCGGCGGCGACGGCTGAATCGACATCAGCTTGGCTGGCTTGGCCGATAGTGGCCAGCAGGCTGCCATCAAACGGGTTGGTGACGGTAAAGGTTTCACCTGAAGTGGCGTCTACCTGGCGACCATCAATATAGAGTGGCTGTACGTCTTGAGCGGCCATGTAGGACTCCTTAAATAAGATAAAAAATTAGCTGTAAGTGTTGGATGCGGGTTGTTGGCATCCATAGTGAACAAAAAGCTGATCGAGATGAGTGTGGGCAAGAAAACGCGCTTCTTCAGCATTAAGGCCTTCTGGTGTCAGTGCACCGCGTAGCCATAGCCCATCAATCATGGCGGCCAGACCGCGGGCGGCGTTACGGGCCTCTACGCGGGGCATCACACGTCGAAACTGGTGGCATAAATTGCTGTAAAGACGGCGGTCGTTGACGTTTTGCAGCCGCTGCAGCATTGGCTTATGCATGCTGCTGGCCCAGAACGCTAACCACGTTTTGGCGGCGGGGCCGGTGACCTGAGTGCGGTCAAAGTTGCCTTCAATAATGGCACCGATATGGGCGCGGGGAGAGTCGTCTTCCAATGCGTGGCGGCGCACCGCAACGGCCGTGGTCAGGTCGGTAAGGATTTGCCGCATGGTCGCTTCCAGCAGGCCATCTTTACCGCCAAAGTAGTGGCTGATAATGCCCGCTGAAACGCCCGCATGACGAGCAATGCGCATCACGGTGGTTTCGGCAAGGCCGACTTCGTCAATGGCGGCCATGGTCGCAGTAATTAACTGCTGGCGGCGTATCGGTTCCATTCCCACCTTTGGCACAGCGTTCTCCTAGAGAAGTTCTCCCAATTCGTTGAATGTCTACCAGGGCTGTTGCTTGAAACCCGAGCGTAGACATGATTACCTAAACATGATGGCATTTTTTTATTGAACGTTCAATCAATAAAAGGCGTCGACAATATTTATCGCTTTAAGGGGACAACGATGATGAGCAGAATTTCTTCACGCTACGCAGGTGCTTTATTACTGGCAGCGGGTCTGCCAACGGCGGCTTATGCCAATGAGTGCAGCAGCGTGCGCTTTGCCGAAGTGGGTTGGACGGATATCACCGCCACCACTGCGCTCGCCAGCGAAGTCCTCGAGGGGTTGGGTTACGAGCCGAGCGTGGACACAGTTTCCGTGCCGATTGCCTACGCCGGTATGCGCAACAATGATTTCGATGTCTTCCTGGGTAACTGGATGCCTTCCATGGCCTCTATCAGCGACCCTTATATCGAGCGCGGTGAAGTTGAGCGCTTGGTAGCCAACCTGGAAGGGGCCAAGTACACCTTGGCGGTTCCCCAATACGTTTACGATGCGGGCGTGACGTCAGTTAATGATTTAGCCGAGCACGCAGATCAGTTCGATAGCAGCGTGCACGGCATTGAAGCGGGTAACGACGGCAACGAGCTCATTGAGCAGATGATCGATGACGATGCTTACGGGTTAGGCGATTGGCAGGTGATCGATTCCAGTGAAGCGGGAATGCTGGCGGAACTGCGCGCTCGAGTGCCCAATGAGCAGTGGATGGTGTTTTTAGGTTGGGAACCGCACCCCATGAACTCCAACTTTGATATGGCCTATCTTTCTGATGCCGATGACTATTTTGGCCCCGATTTAGGCGGCGCGACGGTGCATACCAATACCCGTGCCGGTTTCGTGGATGAGTGCCCCAATGTGGGAGCGTTATTACGCAATATGACGTTTACACTGGAAATGGAAAATCAATTGATGAGCGCGATCATGGATGATGGTGAAGACCCTCGTGATGCCGCTCGGGAATACTTGAACGCCAACGATGGTGTGCTGGATGAGTGGTTGGAAGGTGTGACAACCCGCGATGGCGAGCCTGGAGCAGAGGCCGTGCGCGCCGCTATTCAGTAAGCCAATTTCGATACGCTTTGTTGACTAGCAGGGCAAGCCGGAATCCGGCTTGCCTTTCATATCTAAGATAGGCATAATCTGCACCCGTTGATGAGGAAAAGGCTACGTAGCTCAGCTGGTTAGAGCACATCACTCATAATGATGGGGTCCCCTGTTCAAATCAGGGCGTAGCCACCACATCAACCTCAGCACACTCGCTACTGCCTGTAAGCAGTAGGATAAATCACAGAGTGTGCCGTTATGGTGGCCCCTTAGGTCCTCCCGCAACGCTAAACTGCGAACCCCGCCAGGCCCGGAAGGGAGCAACGGTAGTGGTGGCTGCGTGTGCCGGGATGCGGCTTTTGGGGCCGCCTCCATTTCTGGGCTTGCTTGTTTGACCAGACATTAAATTTAGTCAAAGTGGCATAACCTATCTTTGTCATAATTTCACCAAAAGGTGACCGTTACTTACGGTTCCAAGTTTTTTCCCGCGTGTGTTAAAAACGAAAATTCTATTTTTATATTCCTGCCCAAAATAGGCCTATTACTGAATTTGAGGCCGACAACCCTTAACCCGCTGACCTGTTGCTCTGTGAGTGGCGCATGCAATCGTCATCTCCTCATTGGTGGGAATGACCATTACATCTACCGTCGATGATGTTGCGCTAATCTGTCGTGCATTACGCTCGTTCGCATGAACATCCAAGGTAACTCCCATCCAGGCCAGATGCTCACAGATAAGACCACGGGCGAGCGCGGAGTTCTCTCCGATTCCAGCCGTGAAAACAATAGCGTCGAGACCTCCTATCGTTGTACAGAGCGCGGTAAGTTCACACGCTGCGCGATAGCAAAAAAGCTCAATGGCTTCAAGGGCCTCGGGAGCAGGGCTTGATTGCAGTATGGCCATATCATTACTGATACCCGACACGCCCAAAAGGCCTGACTCTTCATAGAGCAAGTGATTAAGTTCTTGTGTCGTCATATCCAAGCCATCTAGCAGATATAGCAACACACCGGGATCGATTGAGCCACAGCGTTGGCCCATCATTAGGCCATCTAGGGCTGTGAATCCCATGCTGGTCGCAACACTGCAGCGAGCTTTCATGGCACACATGCTGGCCCCATTGCCAAGGTGAGCCACGATAACGCGACCTTCAGCCTTAACGCCGAGGTGTTGAGGTAAGGTGCGGGCGATGTAGTCGTAAGAGAGACCGTGAAAGCCATAACGAATAATACCTGCATCGGTCAGCCTGCGAGGCAGTGCAAATAGCTGGGCAAGACGGCTCTGGGTGCGGTGGAAGCTGGTATCGAAGCAGGCGACTTGAGGTAGAGCAGGTAGCAAAGAAGCGACGGCACGAATCGCCTTTAAATTGTGTGGTTGGTGTAGAGGGGCTAGCGGTATCAGTGTCGTCAGTTCGTCGAGTAGCGCATCTGTGACTTTTGCTGGGCCGCTATGGTTGCGCCCGCCATGCACCACTCGGTGGCCCGTAGCGATGATATTAACATCACCACAGTGGCTCTTTAGCCAGTCAAGAAGCGCGGGGACAATATCGTCAAGCGTACTCCCAGCGGTTAAACGCATCCCTTCGTTTTGCTGCAAGGCAAGGTCTTGGCGATCACGTGCTGAAAAAATAGGATGGCTGCCAATGCCAGCAATTTTACCTCGCAATAGGGCTACAGAAGGGTTTTCTTCATTCGGATAAAGGGCAAACTTAAGGCTCGATGAGCCCGCGTTCAAGACCAAGATCGCGTCTGTCATCGTGCTTTATTCTCTCTGTCGTTGATAAAGCACTGTGCTAGAGCGCATGAGGCAAGCCGAGCCATCGGGCTATCCGCTCGGCTGGTCAGAATAATTGGCACCCTTGCTCCCAATACAATGCCCGCCGCGTCGGCACCGGCCAAATAGATAAGCTGTTTGGCCATCATATTGGCTGCTTCGAGGTCGGGTGCAACTAGGATGTCAGCGTCGCCAGCCACTTGAGACACGATGCCCTTCGTCTTTGCAGCCGAAGCAGAGATGGCATTGTCGAAGGCCAGCGGCCCATCAATCAAACCGCCGGTAATCTGGCCCCGTTCAGCCATTTTACACAGCGCTGCTGCATCAAGCGTCGAGGTGATATGTGGATTAACAGTCTCTACCGCTGACAGTATCGCCACCTTTGGCTGGGGGATGCCTAGGGCGTGAGCAAGATCGATTGCGTTTTGGACGATGTCGCGTTTAGTGGTGAGGTCGGGATAGATATTGATAGCGGCATCGGTGATAAAAAGCGGCTTGGGGTAGGGGGGGACATCAAGTACGTAGACGTGGCTCATGCGACGTTCGGTGCGCAGGCCCGTGTCCGAGTTAACCACAGCATTCATTAACTCGTCGGTATGCAACGACCCCTTCATAAGCGCTTCCACACGAGCGGAACGCACCAGTGCAACGGCTGTGTCCGCTGCGGCATGGCTATGCGGCGCATCGATAATCTCGATGCCATCAAGGCTTTGTCCAGCGGCCTTGGCAACTGCCTGGATCTTGACCGTTGGGCCTACCAGGATGGGCACGATCATGCCTTGGCGCGCGGCATCAAGGGCGCCCGTGAGAGAAAGCTCATCGCAGGGGTGAACGACAGCGGTGCGGATAGCCGCGAGGTTGTGCGTCGCGGCGATTAACTTGGCGTATTGTGCACCTTGAACGTGCAAGTGAACGTCGGGCAAGACGACCCTGGGGCGCCGCACTTTTTCGCGCGGTGCGATCACTTCGGCGGTGCCACTGATCACCAAGGTGTTGCGCTCATTGAAGCATGTGCAGGCGAGGGTTAAACGGCCCTTATCATGTTTTTCGGTAACTTCCACTCTCACAACCACCGTATCGCCCAGTCCGACAGGCGCCAGAAATTTCAGGCTCTGAGTAAGGAAGATGGTGCCCGGGCCAGGTAATTGAGTACCAAGTACCGCCGAGATCAGTGCGCCACCCCACATGCCATGGGCAATGACGCCATGAAACATATCGGTTTTCGCGTATTCAGTATCAACGTGGGCAGGATTCACGTCGCCTGACATAACGGCGAATAGCTCGATGTCCTGGGTTTTCAATGTGCGGGTCAGTTCGGCACTATCCCCGATGGAAATCTCGTCGTAGGTTTTATTCTCTATATACGCAATCGTCGGTGTTGCCTCTACTACCTGCTCAAGCTCGGACATGGAAGCCTCCATCCACATAGGCGGTGTCGCCTGAGACGCAATGGGCTTGATCGCTGGAAAGCATCACCGCCATGGCGCCGACGTCTTCAATAGTGACTAGCGCTTGTTCCGGCGCGCGTGACCTTGCTGCATCAATCAATTCATCGAAGTGGGCAATGCCAGAGGCCGCTCTTGTTTTTAGCGGGCCAGGAGAGATCGCGTTGACACGAATTCCTTTAGGGCCAAGTTCGACCGCCAACGAGCGCATGGTGCCATCAAGTGCTGCTTTGACCGGGCCCATGATGTTGTAGTGATCGATGACCTTCTCACCCCCGTAGTACGTCATGGTGAGAATCGAGCCACCCTGGGTCATCAGTGGCTCGGCAAGTCTCGCCATGCGGATAAGTGAGTGAACGGATACATCCATCGCCTGTGCAAAACCGGCTCGTGAGCAATCAGTGACGCGCCCATGGAGATCATCGGCAGTACAGAAGGCGATTGAATGCACCAGAATATCGAGTCGTCCCCAACGTTGGGCCACTGCAGCAAATACCGCTTCCATTTCACCGTCCTGCTCTACGTCCATTGGCAGTAACAGCGCCGCTCCCATGGCCTCCGCCACGGGCGTCACGAAAGGCTTGGCCTTTTCATTGGCGTAGGTCAGCACAACCTCGGCACCTGCTGATCGAAATGCTTGAGCGCAACCGGCTGCAATTGAGTGTTGGTTGGCAACGCCAACGACCAGGGCGATCTTGTTGTTAAGGCAGTTTTCCTGACTGTTTTCAGTTCGGTTAAGATCGTTGACGAGAGTGCTCATGTTTGTTTCACATAGGTGCCAGGCGCATCACAAAGTACCGCATACTGCCCGGAGCGTGCGCCCATATGAGGAGGCTCGATGGGATCACTCGAATGTTGTGCAAGCCACTCCGTGAACGAAGGCCACCATGAACCTTCATGCGAGGCGGTCTCGGCACACCACTCTTCAGGGGAACGATAAGAGGCATCTGCAAGGGTATTGGCGATGCGGAAATGTCGGTGTTGATGTCCAGGTTCCGACACAATGCCCGCATTGTGACCACCACTGGTCAACACGAAGGTCACTTCTACATCAGCGAATAAGTGAAGTTTGTAAACCGATCGCCAGGGGGCAACATGATCTTCCTCAGTGCCAACGGCAAAGATAGGGGCACGAATATCGGTGACCGCGATCGCTTTGTTACCCACTTGGTAGCGTCCATCGGCCAAGTCATTATTCAGAAACAGCCAACGAAGATATTCTGAGTGCATCCGGTAAGGCATTCTTGTCGCATCAGCATTCCAGGCCATTAGGTCGAAGGAGTGGCCCTGTATACCCAGCAGATAACGCTCAATGGCAGGCGCCCACATTAAGTCTCGAGCGCGCAGCAGGGTAAAAGCACCCGCCATCTGTTCCGATGATAAATAGCCGGTCTGTGACATCATGTCTTCAATCATGGTCACTTGGGTGTCGTTGATGAACAGACGCAACGGCCCCGCCTCGGTGAAATCGATTTGCGCCGCGAGTAACGAGACCGTCGCGCAACGCTCGTCGCCATCGCGCGCCATGGCAGCAGCCGCTATGGCCAGTAGCGTACCGCCTAAGCAATAGCCCACTGCATGGATTTTTGGCGCTTGGGTAATCGCCTGAATAGCATCGATAGCCTCCATTACACCCAGCTTTCGGTACTCCTCCATGCCTAGATCGCGATCCTCTGCGCTAGGATTCTTCCACGAGACGATGAAAACGGTGAAACCTTGAGCTACCAGGAACTGAACCAGTGAATTCGTCGGTGACAGATCAAGAATGTAGTATTTCATGATCCAGGCAGGCACGATAAAAATGGGTTCGGGGCGAACATGTGCGGTGCTGGGGGTATATTGAATTAATTCAATCAAATCGTTCCGGAAAACGACCTTGCCGGGCGTTACCGCAAGATTCCGTCCGACCTCAAAGGGCTGTGGGGCCGAAGATTTCGGTGTGCGGGTTTTGTGGTAGAGATCATCGGCAAGATTTTTGGCACCCCGGAGAAAGTTCTGACCCTGTTCAGCCTGCGCTGCGGCGATAACGTCTGGGTTGGTGAAGGGGTAATTAGAGGGCGCTGATGTATCAACCAAAAGACCGGCCACAAATGCCATAAGATCTTCATGGGCCGGAGCAACGCCATGAACGCCAGTCATGGCCTCTTGCCACCATTGCCAGTGCTGACGATGTGCCTGCGACCAGAGATTAAACGGGTACTGCTGCCAGCGGTGACTAACAAAGCGCTTGTCCACCGGCGTATTGTTAGCGCCTGTTGCTTCATTCCCGGTAATCGACTGTAACCAAAGCGCCTGTGCATTGCGCATTGCCGATTCCATTAGTTGCCATTGCTTACCAGGAGAAGCAGCCATATGCACGGCCCAGTCCAACCAAGCTTCTCCAAGCACAGAGGGGGCAAGGCCCCCCGTCGTTTTAGCAACGGCGCTGTGGGTCAATTGATCCATGGTTTTATACAAAGAAGGTGGGCTGGCTTTTGCACCAGAACGGTTGCTATCTGCAGCTACTTCATCGGTACAGCTGGTCGCAGGACGCTTTAACATTGTTTCCCCTTTGAGGATGGCGTAAATATTCCATCCGTTTCCTGCCGTGAGATTAATGCCCGCCTGGATGTCCGGTACTGATCAAAGTTAGCGGTGCTTTTAAATAGGTTATTCTCAGCGTTTGTTACGGTCGTCGAACCGAGTTGCCACCACTGATGATACCGTTGATCAAGGCTGCCACAGCCAAGTGCGCATCAGGTTCGAAGTCGAGACTCGCCGCATGCTCATGTGCGCTGGCGGCGTCTTGTAGAATGCCGATAATGGCGCTTTCCGATAAAAGTTTTTGATCATTCATGGCAAGGAGAAGTGATTCGCAAATGGATAAAGCGGCCATTCCTTGGTATTCATTTTGTTTTGGCATTTTGGCTTCTCTTTGCAGATAGAGGAGAAACGATGATGGATCACCGTCTCGTTCACGAATGTCAGCAGGTTTACACAAAGCCCGCTATGCTGGGCTAACCCAAAGCAGCCTGTAATGAGGTTATTTTTAATAACGTTATCGAAAGGGAATAAAATTTGACGGCGATTGAAGATACTCCTCTGGCAAGAAAACTTGGGGCATTCGTGGCGTTATCGACGTCAGATCTGTCGCTTTTATCGGGGTTGCATAGGCGCCGCAAGACGTTAGTGGCGGGTAGAGATTTGGTGCATCAAGGGCAATCAGACCAAATAGCCTACATTCTGGCGGCGGGTTGGGTGTGCTCTTATAAGATATTGCCTGATGGTTCACGCCAAATTGTCGATTTCCAAATTCCTGGAGATTTTCTGGGTCTTCGCAGTGCATTACTGCATACGTCTGATCATGGCATTGAGTCGGTGACGGATATTGAAGTGTCTGAAGTGCTGGTGAAAGATTTGTTGGATGTTTTTGCTCAGAACCTGCGATTGGCGACGGCTATCTTATGGGCGGCATCACGCGATGAAGCAATGGTGGTAGAGCACTTGGTTAATATCGGGCGACGCAGCGCGGTAGATCGCATGGCGCATTTTCTGTTGGAGCTGGGCTCACGACTAACGCTGGTGGGGATGGGGGATAAAAGAGGGTACACCTGCCCGTTAACCCAATATCATCTGGCCGATGCGTTAGGCCTGACGGCGGTACATGTGAACCGTGTGCTTAGGCAGTTGCGAGAAAAGGGACTGCTTACTTTTCGAAATGGCGTGGTGACCTTCGATAACTATCAAGAACTTGCCACACTGGTTAACTTTGATCCAACGTATCTGGATCAAACGGGACCACTGCTTAAGTAATTAGCCAAGCGCCACGTCGAAACCTTTATTTCTGCGTAGTGGTTTTCAGTGGCTATTAACAGTGGCGAAGCCAGTGCCGAGTTCAATGATTTCCGCAGTAATCGTTTCCTGCCTTACCCGGCGTAATGTAGCTTGAAACACCTCTAGCTCTTGCTCAATCTGACTTCCCGCTGCTGACATGGCGGCCATGCGGGCTTCATTTTCGGCACTAAAGGCATGAAGCGCCGCCTTACACACCATGGCATGAAAATAATCCCTGCTCAGATCGTTGATCAGCGTGTCGATGGGAATTTGTATTAGCAAACGGTCATCCGTTTGCGGTGGGAAAACAGAGTGGTCAATGGGAAAAATAGCCTGACGCATGATCGAGCTGCGACCGCCTGTCCAGGTAGTGAAGAGAACATCCAGACAATCAATATTGCCCTGTGTCATTTCACGGTAGATTGCTTTGGTGATGTTATCCGCCAGCTTGGGTATGCCCAGCGTGCGTGCAGGCATCGCATGGCTCCAGCACGCCACTAATCCACGGGCCGCTGCAATGGATCCTCCCCGGGTGCCAATCATAAATAAGGGCGGGGCGTCTGATGAGCTAACGATGCTATCCAGCACACGCTCGCTAAACGCGCCAGCGAACCCCTGCTCTGCACAGAACACCAGCAAGCCCCGTTTGCATGGAGAGGTTTTTGCGGCTGTTTTTGTGATTGGTTCTGCGAATGTTTTTGTGACAGCTCCGATGGGAGTAGAAGTGGTGCCGATGGCGCTGGAAATCGCTTTGGCAATGGTGGCGACATAGCTGTCGACGGCCTTCATTTGTGTTCGTGCAACTTGAGCACGTGAGGCCGCGATGCCCTTCATAGCATTCATTACTGCGCCTAGTTGGCGGATGCCTTCTATCCTGGCACTAATATCAGCTAGTCGTTCAGTCATAACGTCTTAACACCTTTTAGGAAGGGATTTTTATTAAAGATTCAGCAAAGTGAGTTAGCGCCGCCATTAGCGCGTCCCGTGCCGAACTATTGACCTCGCCAGTGTCATCAATAAGACGTAAAACCTCTGGCACATCCTTATCGAGTAGGCCAGCCAGCCCCGCGCAAAAAGTCGCTATGACATCTAGCGGTAACGAATCTAACAACCCTGATTGTACGGCTAGCATGAGTCCGATCTCGTCAGCTAAACGATACGGTACATGCTGCGGTTGGCGCAGAATGGCTCTAATACGTGCACCACGGGTTAACTGCTCGCGCACTCGGCCATCGGGCATTCCTCCAAAGCGGGTGAACACCTCTAGTTCTAAAAATTGCGCATAATCGAGACGCAACGTACTGGCTGCCTCGCGCAGTGGTTTAGCTTGCGTTTTTCCACCCACACGGCTAACGCTTAGACCCACATCCACTGCAGGTTTTTGACCCTGATGGAACAAGTCAGCGCTGAGCACAATTTGTCCATCGGTGATGGAAATCAGATTGGTCGGTATGAAGGCAGAAAGATTGCCGGCATCCGTCTCGGCAATGGGTAGCGCGGTCAACGAGCCGCCTCCGCGTGCTTTCGACAGCTTAGCGGCCCGTTCCAGTAACCTTGCGTGTATATAAAAAACATCGCCCGGATACGCTTCGCGTCCAGGCGCCTGTCGCGTTAGCAAAGCGATTTCGCGGTGGGTGGCTGCATGTTTAGAAAGATCGTCAATGACGATTAGCGCATGCTGCCCTTTATCGCGAAAATACTCTGCCATCGTGACCCCGGCATAGGGGGCAATCCATTGCAGTCCAGGAGAGCTAGCCGATCCCGCTACCAGGACAATGCAGCGCTTGAAGTCTCCCTGAGCTTGCAGTGCATCAATCACGCGCCGAACGCTGGAACTCTTTTGTCCTACCGCGACATATATACAAATCATATCGCTAGACTTCTGGGCAATCAGCGCGTCGGTGGCCAGTGTGGTTTTACCAGTAGCGTGATCACCCACAATTAACTCTCGTTGGCCTCGGCCGAGGGCGAACAGCGTGTCGACAACCAGAATGCCGGTCTGAACGGGTTCGGTGACAAGGTCGCGCTCAATAATCGAAGGTGCCGGGCGCTCGATAGGTAAAAAAGTGGTTGTCTCGATTGGTCCCTTACCATCTAAAGGACGGCCGAGCGGATCAATCACCCTACCTAATAGCGCTTCACCCACCGGTACACTAATAACGTCACCGGTGCTGAAAACGGCATCGCCTGAGTTAACATCGGTGGCTGAATCTAACAAAACGCAACCGATCAAGTCAGGGTCAAGAACCCGAGCAAACCCAAGTTGACCGCCTTCGAACCTGAGTACCTCATCAAGACGAACATCGCGCAGTCCAGAAATCATCGCCACGCCGTCGCTGATTTCCTCGACGCGACCCTTATGCTCAGTTTGCGTGCCGATGGAGGTGGCGCGAATCACGTTTTGCGAGGCTTGAAGCCAATCTAGCGGACTACTCGGCATGGTTAAGTGCCTTGGCGATCGTCGTGAGATCCGACTGCCAGCTGTTGTGAAGCGCGAAGTGCGGGGTTTTTATCTCAAGGCCCGCGATCAGTTCGGGGTCGGAAAGAAAGGTCAGTGCTGGTGACTTGCCAAGTGCTTGGCCGAGAGCTTGCTTCAGGGTTGCCTTGTCCTGTTCACTAACGTCTAGTGTGCCGATCAGTTCTATGCCCTGGTCTGCCGTCAGTAATGACTGTCTTTCATCTGCGGACAGCGCGCCTATCGCTTCAACCAGCAAACCCACAAACGCACTTTGAACAACAGCGGTGTCCAGGCGGCTGAGTAATTTTTGCGCAATGTTGACGGCGAGCTGACTGGCTTGTGCCGTGAGTTCGGCGCGCAAAGCAGAGGACTCACGAGCGCTGTTAAGCTTGGCGGTATCAATGAGTGTCTGCGCTTGTTTGTGAGCATTAGCCAGCGCTAGGTTGGCGGCAATTTCCGCCGTTTTCGCGGTCTCGGTCAGCATTTCCTCGCGCTCGGCTGCGATGCCTTCACGGGCAGTCGTCAATTCAACAAGCAGGGTATCAGCATTGGTCTTGGCCGTTTGAGCGTCGCTTAGCAGAGTACTCACCGCGGTCTGACGTTGCTTAATTGCGGCAGCGACCGGCCGCCAAAAAAAATGGGACAGCAGCCAGACCAAAATGAGGACGTTAACGGCCTGTAACCCCAGGCTCCAAAAATCAATGCTCATGGGATTACCCAAGTAACGGGTTGGCGAACAGCAGTAAAAGCGAGATGACCAGACAGTAAATGGCGGTCGTTTCAATCATCGCCAAACCAACGAACAGGGTCCGTGAGATGGTATTAGCGGCCTCAGGCTGGCGCGCGATAGCATCCATAGCGGCTGCGACGGCGCGTCCCTCTGCAAGAGCGGGGCCGATAGCACCAAACGCGACGGCGAAAGCGGCACTAAAAGTAGTGACCATGCTGAGATAGTCCATCAAGATTCCCTCTCTAAAAGTGGCGATGCGGGGGGTGAGTCTTTCACTGTGGGTTGGCTTTCTTCGACTGTCGCTGTGATGAATACCATCGCCAGCACGGCAAAAATGTAGGCTTGTACCAGTCCCGTCAGCAGATCGAGTGCCATTAATGGAATGGGGACAAGAAGCCCCGCCAATGAGGCAACGATGCCAATAACGAAGACGCCGCTCATCACATTGCCGAACAAGCGTACAAACATCGAAAAAATCCGGGTGACGCTTTCCAGAATATTCAGCGGAATCATAATGAGGTTGGGCGCGGCGAAGGATTTTAGGTAACCCCGCACGCCACCTTTGCGGATGCCAAACCAGATGATCGATAAAAAAACCAGTATCGCCAACGCCGCATCGGTTTCGAGCTGGGCGGTTGGTGGTGTCACTCCCGGTATGAGCGAAGCCCAATTGGCGACCAGAATGAAGAGGAAAAGGGTGCCGATGAAGCCTCGATAGGGCGCTGGTTCTGCGCCGGTCGTCTCGCGTATCTGGGTATCCAGAGTGGCGACGATTAGCTCAAGCACGGCCTGGCGCTTACCAGGTAGCGTATCAAGGTGCCGGGTGAGCAAAAATGACCCAGCCAGGAGTATCACCATAATTATCCATGTCGTGATAATGCCTTGGGTGATTGGAAATGGCCCGAGTTGAAATAGGGCGCTGCTTTCAAGAGGCGAGTTCATGGGCTGGCGTGCCTTATTTTGCGAAACATAAGCGACTTGGCCGATACAATGCCGGCCAGCATGGCTAACAGCGTAAAACCACCCATCAACACGGCGAGATAGAGCGCCAAGGCCATAAACGTAAAGCGTCCTAGCGTTAATACCATTCCCATTATTGGGTGCCCGTTAGTAGTGCTTACAAAAAGGTCAACCGTCTTCTGCAGAGCGCTAAAGTAGGCATAACCAACCGCCAGTCCGCCTAGAAAGCATAATGCGATGGTGAGTGGTAGAAAGAGTGGTAAAGAGAGTGGCCAAGAGGGTGCATTGATCATCGTGCATTCATCCATTTCCAGGCTGACCAGCCGCCAAGGCATATGCCCAGCATCATCAGCGGCGTGGTCCAGAAGATGCCGCTGGTCAGTTGGGCATCCAGCCAACGCCCAAAAAATAGGCCTGCCAGGGTAGGCACGATAAATATCCAGCCCAGCACCCCGATTTGAGCAAGACGACGGCCAACGGACATGTCGCCTTCGCGCAGCCAACGTTCATGTCGTTGGTGCCGCCGCCTGGCTTCACTGACCAAGGGGTCATCGTTTATTGTCACCTCGTTAGGCTCCTTAGGATGATCCGTACTCACCGGAACTCTCCTGTATTGGCGCCAAGATGAAGCCGACTGATCATTTGCCGTATGGCGTTGATCTGTAGGCGCATGCTCTCAACATGCTCGACCTTTTCCTCTTCCGCCTCCGCTTCGAAGCGCGCTAAGACGTCGGCACCCAGTGTGGCAAGGTCATTGCCGATCACCGCTTCGCGTGTCGTGATCTCAATGGCGCCTCCTTTCGCGATAGTTAGCACACCGCCCCGAACCGCACAGAATCGTTCGGTGGTGGATACCCGCCAACTGAGAATCGAGAGAGTCAGTGACGTTAAGAAGGGGGCATGACGGTTAAGAATTCCGAAGCTACCGCTTGCATCCTCTGCACGCAGGCTCTCGATCTCCTCGTCCACGACAATCGCCAGCGGGGTGATGATTGTCAGTTTCATGTGGCACCCTCACCAAGGGAAAGCTTGGCGTCGTTTGCTATCGCCTGCGCCTCTTTGGCACGCGCCTGTTCAAGCGTGCCCACCATATACAGCGAGCTTTCGGACCATTCATCGGCGACGCCCTCTAAAATGGCTCGGCATCCGGCGAGCGTCTCTTCGAGAGGAACCCTTGCACCCGGCGTGCCGGTGAAGGCTTCGGTCACCATAAACGGTTGGCTAAGAAAGCGTTGTAGTCGTCGGGCACGTTTAACCATCAGCCGATCCGCCGCTCCTAATTCTTCAATGCCCAGTAAGGAGATGATGTCGCCAAGCTCCTTGAATCTTGCCAATGCTTGCCGGACAGCCTCGGCGATTTGATAGTGCTCGACGCCCACCACCGACGGATCAAGTAGCATCGACGAGGAGGCAAGCGGATCAATCGCGGGGTAGAACCCCTGCGCAGCCTGGGCACGTGACAGTACAATAACGCAATCCATATGGCTGGAAATGGTGGTCACCGCAGGGTCGGTGAAATCATCAGCAGGCACATAGACGGCCTGAATGGCGGTAACGGCGGCGCCTGCTACTGAGGCGATGCGTTCCTGAAGTTGGGCGACTTCGCTGGCCAGTGTGGGTTGATACCCCACGCGGGAAGGCAGTCTGCCCAATAAGCTCGATACTTCGGCGCCTGCTTGGACAAAACGAAACACATTGTCCATTAAGAGCAATACGTTTTGGTGTTTCTGATCACGGAAATACTCTGAGATTGTTAACGCTGTTAACGGCGCACGCCAACGTGCTCCGGGTGGCTCGTTCATCTGCCCATAGACTAAGACCGTTCGTTCTAAAACCCCCGATGCCTGCATTTCAGTCAGTAGTTCATGCCCCTCGCGTGAGCGTTCACCAATCCCTGCAAACACTGATATACCTTGGTATTTCTCAACCATGGCGCGAATTAATTCCATCACAAGCACGGTTTTGCCGACGCCCGCACCGCCAAACATGGCCGCTTTTCCGCCCTGGGCCATTGGCGTCAACAGATCAATGACCTTGATGCCTGTCTCAAAAATCTCCGTACTAGTGGATTGTGTTACGAGCGAAGGGGGGAGTGCATGTATGGAGCGGCGGGGCGTGTCGTCGGGCAACGGAACGCCATTGTCTTGTGGTTGGCCGATAACATCCAGAAGCCGTCCCAGCACTGCAACCCCGACAGGCACAGAGACTGAGCTGCCAGTGATATGCACCGGCACGCCACGTGAAAGCCCCGCGGTTGATTGAAATGCCACCGCGCGTAGCGTTTTCATATCAAGGTGACTATGCACCTCAAGCAGGAGCAATGAGGGCTGATCCCACGCCACCTTTAACGCGGCATTAATCGGTGGCAAGTCACCATCTTCAAACAAAACGTCAACCACCGCGCCTCTCACCGCATGCACAACGCCACAACTATTGATGCCTACTGATTCAACGCTATCGAGTGGCATGGCGAGATTCCTTAGGTGATCCCACTAGGCTATTTAGGGACAGTCATATAGCTATGTTGAATGCTAAGGCTGTTTAAAAAGCATTGCCCTGATCTGTGTTAGCGTTATGTGTAACCAGCCTATGCGATTTTATAAAAGGACGGAGCCCAATCGTCTCAGCACCGCTCTTTCGTCAGGCTCTTTCGTCGTGCTCTGCTCGGCAGTCCTGCCTGAAATAGAGCTCTTCAGCCGTTATCCAAATCACTGTGTGGGTGTTTATTGATATGGGTTAATTTACGGATCAATAAATACGCTAAATTGTGTTGGGGCTACGCTGCTAATGCAGAGTGCTCAAAGCTGGTTTATCACTAGGCGCCGAACCTGCAGGCGTGTAAGGGGGTTGTCGACTACCCTTGATTCAACAGCAGCTAATTACACGGGATACTTGGCGGATAAATGCCTGGAGCCCATTCCGACAATCGGAGGCTCTCAACGTGGAATTTAAAGATTACTATCAGGTGCTCGGCGTGGTGAAGACCGCAACGGCCGAGGAGATCAAAAAAGCCTACCGCAAGCTGGCCCGCAAGTTTCATCCTGATGTCAGCAAAGAGCCCGATGCCGAGCAGCGCATGCAGGAAATCAATGAAGCCAAGGCAGTGCTATCTGATCCCGAGAAGCGTCTCGCCTATGACCAACTGGCTCAACAGTATCAAGCTGGCCAGAATTTCCAACCACCGCCGGACTGGGATGCAGGTTTTGAGTACAGCGGGCGTGGCTTCGAGGAAGCCGATCTCGGTGAATTCAGTGATTTCTTTGCCAACCTGTTTGGACAGAGTGGCCGGGCAGGGCGAGGGCAGCGCGGTGCATATCAAATGCGCGGTGAGGATCGTCACGCCAAAGTTGTTATTGACCTCAAAGATGCTTACCTCGGCGCTACCCGTTCGATCACATTGCAAGTGCCTCAGGTCGATGCACAAGGTCGCGTCAGTTCTAGACAGCATACGCTTAACGTTGGGATCCCCAAGGGTGTTAAAGCGGGGCAGCATATCAGGCTCTCGGGTCAGGGTAGCCCGGGGAGTGGCGGTGGGCCGGCTGGGGATCTGTTCCTTGAAATCCACTTTACACCCGACCCCAGTTATCGGATAGAAGGCCGGGATGTGCACCAAACGGTACCGGTCACGCCTTGGGAAGCTGCGCTAGGAGCCAGCATCGAGACCCCTACTCCGTCTGGGATGGTGAAGGTGACGTTGCCTGCGGGCTCGCAATCGGGGCGACGGTTGCGCTTAAAAGGTCGCGGGATTCCTGGGCCTGAGCCAGGCGATCTGTATGTGGAGCTAGAGGTAGTGTTGCCCCCGGCGAATACCGATAAGGCACGGGAACTCTATGAAACCATGGCGCGGGAATTGGCTTTCAACCCGCGCCAACGGAAAGGAAGCTAGGCCATGGTACAGCGAGCGATTACCAGCGGTGAACTGATCGACGAGGCAACCTTGACCCTAGATGAGCTGGCACGTGCCTGCTCGGTAGAAACCAACTGGGTCATCGAGCGTATTGAAAGTGGTCTACTGGCCGATGGTTCGCCCTATGTGGCGAGCTGGCGCTTTACGAGTTATGACCTGACCCGGGCTCGACGTATGTGCCAGTTTGAACGTGATTTTGAGGCCGCGCCCGAACTTGCCGCGTTGGCGACTGACTTGATTGAGGAGAATCATCGCCTCAAGGAGCGATTACGCGCTGCGGGGCTGTGAGAAAATTATTTGCTGAGGGCGATAGAGGGGCTCCTCGTTGATGGGGAGTGAGATATGAACATGGGGTAATACACGTCATTGATAAAAATCTTAAGCCTTTTAGACACTTGCTTGGTTTTAATAATAAAGAAGGAATAATATCTGGAAGGCCCCTACTGAGCTGATAATACACAATAATAGATGTTTCATTGCTTGATTAAGCCAGTAGAAACAAAATAACCACAGTACCAACGCCTGCTACACCTATCGCATCCAGCGTATCTAAAACTTCGTTCTCTAATGAGTGAAGGGAGCAGCAACTCGTTTTGTTAGCACTGCGTAACCTCAATAGCTGAGACGTACTGCTGGCCGCGATGCTGAAAATAGCAATGATGATTTCAATGGATTCTATCTCAAATAGCGCAAGGAGAACGCTTACCAAGCTGGTTAAAACGATACATGCTTGGAAAGAAAACCATTGCAAGTCAATGAAAATATTATCATTACTAGACACCCAACTATCAGAAGCGGTTTTTTTTGTTGATAAGAGCGATATAAACATTCCGATGCACCTGAGTCGTGGTGAGGTTAAATTCATCTTGCCACCGAATACTTAACGATCACTTACATGTTTACCCGCTGTAGGGATTTCGGCACGTTTGGCTAATATCTTTTGCCTGCTGGTAAACGTCCGTTGCTACGTTAAGCAACCCCAGCACGCTGTGAAATAAGTTATCGTGCGAGGCAGTTTCATCAGCGACTTGTCGTAAGCAGCCCGTATTAAGCCCTTGCTGCTGTGAGAATGAACTGGACAGCCACCAAACCATAGGCACATGCGTCTGTTCGTCGGGTGCAATAGCGTAGGGAATGCCGTGCAAATAAAGCCCCTTTTCACCCAGTGATTCACCATGATCAGAGAGGTAGATCATCGCAGTTGCGTAGTCATCCTGAACCTTTAACGTCTCAATTACCTGATCCAACACGGTGTCGGTATATAGAATGGCATTGTCGTAGCTGTTGGTGATGGCGTCTCTTGAGCACTTGGCTAAATCAGCGGTGGTGCAAGCGGGAACAAAACGTTCGTAGGTAGCAGGGTAGCGCTGGTAATAGCTTGGCCCATGGTTGCCTAGCTGATGGAGCACGACCACCTGATCAGCTGAGGTAGCGCTAATTTGCGTCGTTAGGGCTTGAACCAATGCCTCATCCAGGCATCGCCCATCTTGGCACAAAGAAGTATCGTTCTCTGGCGAGAGTGTTTTTGTCGTTACTCCGTCGCAGACACCTTTACAGCCTGATTGGTTATCAAGCCAGGTGACCTCTAACCCAGCGTGGGCTAATACGTCCAGTAAGGATTCATGTTGCTGAGCATAGGATTTAGCGTAATTGGCACGTCCCGGTAATGAAAACATGCAGGGTAATGAGACTGCCGTGCTGGTTCCGCATGAGGAAACGTCTGAAAAATTGATAACGTCAGGCTGCTGGGCAAGTTTGGGCGTGGTTTGGCGCTCATAACCATTTAATCCCCAATTCGCCGCCCGCACCGTTTCGCCCACTACGATGACTAGCAGAGTGGGCTTGTCACCCTCCTGCGGGCTGATATAGGCATCCTCTCCTACTGGGGATCGCACCGTATTCTCGTTAGCGTGTTGGCTGTAAAGCGCCTGTGCCATCGAAACAATATAATTACCCGGGGTCACCAAGTAGCGAAGCTCTTTATTGTTGCGCATGAGTGACGACACTTCTTGGTAAGATAAGAAGGTCGCAAGCAATAAAATAGCCGCACTGGCGAGGCAATAAGCTGAGCGGTGCACAATAGCTTTCTTCCAGGATGAAGGCGCGATATCAATTCGCCAAATCATGAGGGTAGGCAGGCCAAAAAAGATGGCCAAATGAATCAGTAAACCAGGGGTGAGAAGTTCCTGGGCTTCGTTAGTATCTGTTTGAAGCACATTATCTAACATTGAGGTATCAAAATAGGTGCCGTAGTAAGTAGTAAAGTAACTGACAATGGCGGCAATCAGAAACAGTATGGTTAATAAGGGTTTTACCAACGGTCGAACAGCAAGGCTTACGAAGACCAAATAGTTAAGGCAGGTCATTACCAAAAACATACTGGCAAGAGTCAGCCACGTCTGGATTGCCAAAAGGTCATAACCAGCAATCGCTTGTTGCCAGAAAGGTAAATTATAAAAAACACTGAATATGACAACGACCCACAAGACAAGCTGCTCCGTGCTCAGTGTGGAGCAAAAATTAAAAACGGTGTTAACCATTTTTGAAGGGAATGACAGCAAAGGGGGCATCGAAAGGCTCACTGTATGAAAAGATTAACGAACGCTGGGGGGGAATAAGAAACTTGAAAGGGCAAAGCTTACCGTCCAGCAAATCATCACCGTCCAGAGGTCGTGAGATAGAAAGTGCGCCCCGCGCAACTGTTGAGCGATGCCAAACGTAAGGCCAAGCCCCAAACCAAGCGCAAGCCCTGCCCATCGCCAATTGGGCCATATGGCGGCAAAAAAGAAGTAAAGAGCTATCCACGTATAGCCTGCGCTGGCATGCCCGGCGGGAAAGCAAGCGGACGCAGGCATTGAGGGAGGGCGTATATCGAGCAAACCAATAAAGTCTTGATTGCCACCATAGCGCATTAAATCCCAAGGGCATTCCATGCTCACCAGGTGTTTAATAGTTGCTACCAGTAGGGCTGAAAGAAGCGTTGCGGAAAAAAGATATAAAAGCGGCGCACGATAATCCTTAAGACAAGTAACCGTGGTGCTTAGTATCAATAGAAGAAGTGTGGCTAAACCCATAGCCAAGCTTAGCCATTTACCCCCTTTGTGAAGAATATCTTGGGTAATCCAGGTATTTTTCCATGCCCAGATATTACCCTGAAGGCGATATAGAAAGTCAGTAAGCGTAAAGTCGATATTTAAAATACTGAAAACTGACATGCCGATTAAAAATAAAAGCCAAGTGGATATTATGGGTTTGAGAACGTTTAGTTGAGCAGCACGCATAGCCACACACCCATCATCATAAAAATGGTCATCATGACGGCGGCAGCCCCCATGTCTTTCGCACGTCCACTAAGTTCGTTATGTTCTAGTCCGATACGGTCAATGGTGCTTTCGATGGCGGAATTAATGAGCTCCACTATCACTACAAGAGTGAGTGAAGAAAACAGCAACGCTTTTTCAACAGAAGTGGCATTAACAAAAAATAAAAAAGGGTAGAGGATGAGGCATAGCATCACCTCTTGTCTAAAAGCAGATTCGTTTGTCCAGCAAGCTTTTAAACCCGATGCTGCATTGATAGAAGCACGGAAGATGCGTTTAGCACCCGTGCCATTAGGTTTTGATGTAGTTGAAATAGGCAAGACAGTGCACTCGGTAACGTAATAGTAGGGGTACTATAAAGTGCAAAACTTAACGGACAGTTATGCGCTTTAATTTAGTAGCTAGAATGCATCTGGGCTACACTTGGTAGTGGTGTTACCCACTGTGTTGGGTGGTTTGTTACCGAGCCAGCATTAACGAGTGCCGTTGAACCTTGTCCGTCCAGATTAGCTTGTATGGCTTCTATTACCGTGCTGATCTCTGGGCGCCACAGAATGGTGTCATAGGGCTCTCGTGGTACGAAGGCGAGTGATTTTTTCTGGCGCACCAGGGAAATGGTGGCGACATCGAGTGCTGCTGCTAAGTGCATTGGCCCTGAGTCGGGTGTCACGAGTAATCGCGCACGCTCTAAAACGGCGGCAAAGTGACGGATAGGTAGCGGTGGGCATAAGCTGCCATATAGTGCTGACATCAAACGCTGCTCAATCGGTGCTTGAAGCCTAAACTCCTCCGGCCCAAGGAAAACGACATAACGTATTTTGCGAGCTTCCATGGCATTGATGAGTGTTAGCCAAAATACCAACGGCCAACGTTTGTTTTGATGCCCTCCTACGAAGATCGCAATAAAGTCAGTTTCTGACGGGTGATCACTATTAAGGCTGACTAGCTGTTCTACCTTTACCATTGCGCGATAGCGTTCCTGCTCCGTTAGCTGGAGCAATGGCCGATTACGGCAAGCAACGCCGAGCGGGCGGGTCAAATTAACGATGGCATCATAGGCATGTGATGACTTCCCTTCCGCCTCAATGCTGTACCAGCGCTGGTGACCTTTACGTGACCCCATGCTGTACCTTGCGCCAATTAACTGTGTCACTATATAGCCGCTCGTGGATCCTCCGCTCACTTGTACCGCTAGGTCATAGCGTTGAACCCTTAGGCGTCGACATAATGTCACGCACTGCCAAGGACGGAGAATCGCAGTTCTCGACAGTAAATAAAAATGGTCAACGGGCCGTTGTTGCAACAGTGGCCATGTTTTATCGGTCGCTAGATAGTCTATGCGTGCGGAAGGAAAACGTTTACGCAAAGCATCGATGATAGGAGTGCTAATTAGCGCGTTGCCCAGTCTAAAATTGGGGCGAATAATCAAAATTTTCTCTATGCCCACAAGGTTATTGATGGTTTCTGGCGCGGGCGCTTTGACGATATAGCGTATGCCGCCCAGTAAACATCGCTTCATTTGTTTTTCTAAACCACGGGCCATTATTTTTAAATAAGAGTTTGTTCTAATAAATATTAGTAAGTGCATGTTATGGCGCTCTGTTTAGTTAATAGAAAATGATCCGCCCACGGCAGCGGCAGAGCAGTTTGAAAATCGCCGCCAGTAAATTCGCTGCTTTGGCTTTGCCTATGGCGAAAGAGGCAGCTTGAGCCTAATAACTTAAAGAAGAGTTAAACTGCGTAAGAGATGTGCAAAAATAGGGTGGTTGGATTGCTGGTTAAATTCAGATATGTATGCTTTGTGGTATAAGTTGCCGCATTTAAGAAAAGCTTAAGTTTTGGTAGCCAAGATAGCGGTTTGTCGATTGAGGAAGCAGCATGCGCGCACTGCTGATAGAAGATGACCCCTTGCTGGGGGATGGCATAAAAACGGCGCTGGAACGCGAGGGGTACACGGTTGATTGGTTTATGCTTGGCCGCGAGGCAATCAACGCTGTCAGTAGTGAAACCTTCAGTGTGATTATTTTGGATCTTGGACTGCCCGATATGGACGGTATGCAGGTACTGCATTTACTCCGTCAGCACTCCACTCTGCCTATTCTGATTTTGACGGCCCGCGATGCGATGGAAGACCGTATTGGCGGTTTAGATGCGGGGGCGGATGACTATGTGCTCAAGCCTTTCAATTTGCAGGAGTTACTCGCCCGTTTACGTGTCGTAATGCGACGCGCTGAGGGTCGTGCTTCGCAAATATTGACGCTGGGGGTGTTAAGTATTGATGAGGCGCGTCATGTGGTGAGTTGGCGGGGCAAAGACGTAAAGTTGGGCCGCCGCGAGTATGCCTTACTCTTAGAGCTAGCCAGGCACCCCGACAGAGTGCTGTCTCGCCCTCGTTTAGAAAATTTACTATACGGCTGGGGCGACGAGGTAGAGTCCAATGCAGTGGAAGTTCACATTCATCATCTGCGTAAAAAGCTTGTGAAGCACCTGATCATTAACGTGCGCGGGATTGGCTACCGGCTGGATAGCCAAGCACAATGAGATCGATACGGCGTTATCTACTCCGCACGCTGGCGATTACAATGGTTGTCGCCGGGGGCGTCGCGGTTACCGCGGCCTACTTGATTACGGATCATGAGCTAGAAGAAATTCTCGATACACAGCTCAGTCTGCATAGTCGGATTGTGGCTGGCCAACTCGATCCAAACGCGACCATTGACGACTATGCTCGCCTGGCGTCGCGCATGGGCCTTCCAGGCCATCCGACACAGCTATATCGCGACGGTAAAGCAGTGCCCGTGAGCAGCTCAGAATCAGGTCCCAAGCTTTACCACGAGGAAGAGCTTAAATTGGTACTGGGTTTTTGGAATGCAGATGGCTCACCTAAGCTGTTAGGAGGAAAATGGAATGATGCCGGCCCTTTCCCTCCACCATTAGAGGAAGGGTTTCGCTGGGAAAGCTATGATGGTCATCGTTGGCGGGTGTTCAGCATGTTCGATGTTGCCAGCGATACCTGGATTCGCATGGGGCTGCGAGGTTCGTTTCATGATGAAGTGGTGGAGCGCATCACCTGGAACAATTTATTGCCGATGCTCTTTTTGCTGCCACTCATCCTTTGGCTGATGAGCCGCATTATCCGGCGGGGAATTGCGCCCATCCAAGCGCTTTCCAGCCAGGTGCAAGGCCGCTCCGCCCACGACCTACGTAACATCGATAACCCGGTTCCTCAAGAACTTAATGAATTACGCCAATCGCTAAACGACTTTATCGCCCGGCTAAAAGCAACGTTAGAGCGCGAGAGGCGCTTTACAGCCGATGCGGCCCATGAGTTACGCACGCCCTTAGCAGCGCTGAGAATCCACTTAGATAATGCGCAGGCGGGGGGAGAGCAATCATTACAAAAGGCTTATGTCGGGGTGGAGCGGCTTCAGCGGGTGGTAGAACAATTGCTTATTTTGGCGCGTTTGGATCAAGTTGCCACAATCTCGCCGGCGACTATCGATCTCTATCCGATTATTGCTGAATTGGTAGCCGAGCTGTGGCCTCTCGCTGAAGAGCGCGATCAGCACTTGAGGCTAACAGGGTTAACCCGGCTGGAGGTTTGCGCCGACGAAGTCGAGGTGGGGATTCTATTTCGTAACCTACTGGATAACGCCTTGCGCTATACGCCGGAAGGCGGTGAAGTGGAGGTAGAATTAGCGGTTTGGGAAGGGTTGCCTCAACTCACGGTGAAAGACACTGGCCCCGGGCTCCCCGAGGCATTATTGGATAAAGTCACTGAGCGCTTTAGGCGCGCGTCGGGTCAGGGCACTACCGGCAGCGGATTGGGTTTGTCGATTGTTTCGGAGTTGGCTCAGCGCCAAAATGCACGCCTTACGCTTAGTAACCGCAAGCCTCATGGGCTAGCGGTCAGTGTGACGTGGGGGTAAAACCGGCGGCAAGATTGTTAATTATTGGTGTAGCGACGAAACGCGTCCTCCGCACTGCCTCCTTCTCTTATTGCGTAGCTCAAGCCTTCAACAACGACTCAATTTTGTGCCGAACCGGCACGCCGCCGCTATGCACAAGCTTGCCATCAATAGCAATACCTGGCGTTGCCATGACCTTATAACCCATGATGGCCGCCGGGTCGGTGCAAGTGGCAGGTGTCTTTGCCGTCGACGGCAAGACGCTGTGGCGCTCTTTAATACTTAATTCAACGCAAGATATGGGACATGCATCTTAACGAAATGCTCAGAAGGTGCACTCAGTTTCTGCGGCAAAGGGCTGACTCTCTGAATGTGTTTTAATAACGTCATTTAATTACCGGGGCGAACGTTTGTTTTACTTTATGTCAACAAGAAGTGGAAAAGTTATGTCATTCTGTGGTGGAATTATCTCTGTAAGTGGCTGTTTCTCCGTCCAGCTTATGCCAAACTCAAGTGAAAACGACATTTGTGCTGTTCCCTTCCAAACGTGATATAGACTATTCCTTAGTAAAATGACTAAGCCATGGTGATGTCATATATCGCCGCAAGCTTAGTCACTCCCGTACTGAATACCGCTATAAGTTCGCTACTGCCCCTCGCTCAATGAGATACATCGATCACTAGCTTCCCTCTTCTACAGCCTCTTCAACTGTCTCTTCTACTATCTGTAGCGCGGCTTCCACCGCAGTTCGATAACCGGTCGGCCCCAAGCCTGCAATCACTGCTGTCGCGATGCGTGACACGAGCGAGCGATGATAAATTTCCTCGCGCCGGTGAATGTTGGAAATATGCAGCTCGATAATCGGGCCGGGAAACATCTTGAGTGCATCGAGGATGGGAATGGAGGTGAAGGTCAAACCGGCCGGATTAATCACGATAGCGGCAGCGGGTTCATCGATGGCTTCATGAATCCACTCCACCAATTGCCCTTCATAAGCGGACTGGCGAAATACCACCGGCCGTGTGCCAGCGGCATGCCGACACATCGTCTCTACTTCCGCGAGCGTCGTATGCCCGTATATCTCCGGTTCGCGCCTGCCGAGTCGGTTTAGATTAGGGCCGTTGAGAATATAGAGAGTGTTAGACATGGGTATTACCTCTTATTTTTATTCAGCCGGTATAACCGAACTGTCGTGGCAACCAAAGGACAAAGTCAGGGAACAGCGTAATGATCGCCAGCGCCACAAGGAGCGAGGCAATAAAGGGAATGAGATCAACGAAGATATTGCGTAAAGGCGCGCGCGTTATGCTTTGCATGATAAAGATCAGTAGCCCGTAGGGCGGTGTCACTAATCCGATCATGATATTCACCACGGCGATGACGCCAAAGTGCACCATATCCACTCCCAGGGCATTCGCTGAGGGTATAAACACAGGAACAATGATCAAGATGATAGCTGTCCCTTCAAGCAGGCAGCCCAACAGCAACAGCACAATATTAACCAGTAAGAGGAACTGCAGTACCGTCAGGTCGTAATCGGCCAGGAACAAGCGCAGCACTTGGGGGATATTCTCGGACGTTACGACGTAGTTGAACACCAGCGCCCCTGCGATCAACATGCCAATAGCGACGGATGAGCGAGCACTGCTGACAAGGGAATCGTAAACCTTACGCACACTAATGCTGCGATACAGCAGAATCGAGACGAGAAAAGCATAGGCTGCGGCAACAGCCGCTGCCTCGGTCGGTGTCATCGCCCCACTGTAAATCCCGCCAAGTAAGACAACCGGCAGCAACAATGCTGGTAACGCGCGAAAGGTTATGCCCGGTAACTGCCTTACTGGTGTGGGCTCCTCCACTGGGAATTGCCGATGACGTGCTATCACCATCACCACAATCATTAGCATTAGCCCCATCAGCAAGCCGGGAATAATGCCCGCAAGAAACAGATAGCCAATGGACGTATTGGAAACCAATGCGTAAAGCACCATCGGGATCGAAGGTGGGATAATGGGCCCGATAACCGCCGCACTGGCCGTAAGGGCAGCAGCAAAGCTGCGGGTATAGCGTCCATCCTGAGTCATCATATTGGCAATGATGCGACCCGTACCGGCGGCATCGGCGAAGGCGGATCCGGACATCCCCGAGAAGATGATCGACTGCACGATGTTTACGTAGGCCAGCCCACCACGAAAGCGGCCAACCAGCGCATTACAGAAATGCAGCAAGCGGGTGGTCATGGCGCCCATGTTCATCAGCTCTGCAGCGAGAATGAACAGTGGAACCGCAAGAATGACATAGCCAGTAAGCATGCTGTTGAGCAACCGTTCGGCCACCAGTCCCATGTCCATGCCGTTCATAAACAGATAGACAACGGAACCAGAAATCATCGATAGCCCAATGGGCAGCCCCAACAGCGCCAGGCCGACAATCACCAGAAGCGTAAGCGTGAATGGATCCATCCTTAACCTCTCATTACTTCGTCGTCGGCGTCGCTGGTTGTCATTGGGTCATGCCCCAATACAGCGCGAATGCCAATCCATAGGTGGCGGATAATGACGGCCAGGGCGAAGACTACGTAAATCGAATACAGCCAGTCATAGCGGATACGTAGATAGGACGTACGCTGCACTTTCATAAAAGTGACATAGTCATAAACGGCGGGCAGTGAAACTAAAAAAAGCGCCACGACGCCAATACAGAAAATCACTGTCATTGCACGACGCAGGGGAGAAGAAACATTGCTATAAAGGATGTCGAAGCGAATTTCGTCTCGTTCTCGCAGGATAAATGCCGCCCCGAACAGTACCAGCCAAATCCACATGATAGAGCTGAGTTCCGAGGCCCAACCGGCAGGCCAGTTCAGAACGTAACGAAACAACACTGTGATCAGGAAGGAAAGAAACATGACCGCGAGCATGGTCGCCGCCACCGCTTCGGCACCACGGCGCAGCCAGGTTGCTAGCTGGGAAATCTTATAACGCATTTTTTACACCCCTAGGGTGGAACGGGATCGGCCGCAGTGCAGCCGATCCATCCGCCATCAAAGATTGTTGATGCGCTCAAGCATGCCTTCAGGCCATGCATCAGAAATTGACGACTCAAGATAGAGCTGCTGAGCATACTCTCGGAAGGCATCTACATCGGGTGTGTAAAGGTTGAGTCCTTCTTCCTTGAAGAAATCAGCCAGTTCTTCTTCGTTGCGTTGGTGTTCAGTCGTGCTCCAGGCGATCGCTTCATCTGCGGCGGTCTGGAAGGTTGCCTGCTGCTCTGGCGTCATGTCATCCCAGACCCTGGAAGAGACCATCAGCAGATCAAAGGCTACAAGGTGAGATGTCAGCACAATCTGATCCATGACTTCGTAGAAGCGCATGTTTTGGACATTCGGCAGGGGATTGTCCTGTCCGTCGATGGCGCCGGTCTGTAGACCGGTATAGACCTCGGCGTAGGCCATTGCGGTGGGGTTGGCCCCAATGGACTCGCCTAGGAACTGCCATGATTCGCCTGGTGGCATCCGTAACCGAATCCCTGACATGTTTTCAGGTGTGTCGATTTGTTTATCACCCACTAGCCCTACATGGCGGGTGCCAAAAAAAGTGGGGCCTAAAATGTGAACACCCAGCTGCTCCTCGGCCATGGCTTTCATTTCTTCGCCCGCATCACTGCTAAAAAACGACAGCAGATGTTCGGCATCGCGGAAAAGATAAGCGGAAGTAAGAAGCGACCAGGCTGGGATTTGGTTGGCAATATCCTGCGGCGCCACATTGCTCATCTCCAGGTTGCCCCGTTGAAGCGCAACCAGTTCGGAGCCCTGACTGAAGAGGGTTCCACCGTAGTGGAATTCCATCGTGAAGTCGTCGGCAACGGCCTCTTCGAAGCGCTGCATCATCTCTGCACGTATGTCTTGTTCAGAGAACACCGCCGAAAATCGCAGAGTGGGGTTGTCTTGCGCAACGGCAAAGCTTGCGGTGGACACCGCGACTAAGAGGGCGCCAGCGGTAAGAATGCCGCGGAATTTGGCGTTTATGGGCATGGAATGCCTCCTTTATATTGTCGTTGTAATTAGTTTGCGGCGAGGTTGCCTTTACCACGCGGCACTGTTTCGTTATCACATATTACATTTCACCGATCAACTGTTTTTATAAAATACTTAGTATATTGTCAATAATGTCATATGTAATTGGCTCGCTCTTGCCAGCCTGTTCGGCGAGGGACAGAATGCTCAATTTAAGAGGAGGCTAGCTTTGCTATCTGAACAACAAGAAACGGCGGGGGAGAGCGCTTACCGATCTATCCGCAGTGATATTATTGGCGGTCAATTGATGCCAGGCTCCCGGCTACGCCTTGAGGCCTTGAAGGAGCGCTACTCGGCGAGTGTCAGTACCTTGCGCGAGACGTTGTATCGCCTTTCCGCTGAAGGCCTAGTTCATTTCGAAGGGCAGCGCGGATTTGAAGTGGCCGCCGTCACCCAGAAGGAGTTCCAGCAGCTCGCAGCCTTGCGCGAACTGTTCGAAGGCTATGCGCTGCGCGAAGCCTTTCGTAAAGGCGATCTGGAATGGGAAGGTCGTGTAGTGGGCGCTTACCATAAGCTTGAGTCCATGGAGCGCCTAATGCTGAAAGGCGATACGACTCGCAGCGCCGAATGGAAATATTATGACCGCGAATTTCACCACACACTGGTCTCCGCTTGTGGTTCGTCAGAGCTATTCCAGGCTTATGGCGCTATTTTCGACCGTTACCAGCGTTATCAGATCATTGCCGTCATCTTCCGTGGCGAGCCAGCGGCGCAAGAGCACCGCATGCTGCTCGAAGCAGCCTTGGAGCGTGATGCTGAGCGAGCCATTGGCATACTGCACCAGCATATTTCGGCTTGCGTCACACACACGGTAGCGAGTGGGCAGTTGTCCTCCACGGAAGCGGAATTGCCGCTCTCCCTGTATGGAACGCTGGCTAAGCCAGAAACCTTGATATCGGTCGGTGAAACGGCCTGGCGGCGCATACGCACTGATATTATTGCGGGCAAACTCGAACCCGGGAAAAAGTTAAAGCTAAGCAACTTGCGTGGTGAGTATGGCGCCAGTGTAGCCACATTACGCGAAGTGCTTAACCGCCTAACGTCTGAAGGTTTCGTTATCGCGGAAGGCCAGCGCGGTTTTGAAGTAGCGCCTGTATCGGCTCAGAACGTACGCGAGTTGGCTGAATTGCGGCTTTTAGTTGAGAACCAGGCACTGGAAGACTCCTTCGCGTCTGGCGACATGGAGTGGGAAGCCAGAGTAGTGGCCACCTACCATAAACTTGCCACCATGGAAGAGAAAATGGCGAGCGGTGACCGCCAAGATGCTAATCTATGGAAGCAATATGATTGGCAGTTCCATCAAGCCTTAATTTCAGCCTGCGGCTCCCAAACGCTGATGCATCTGCATAACGCAGTTTTCGATAAGTATCTACGCTATCAACTAATCGCGCTCTCCTACCGAGGTCGCATTGCCGCCGACGAACACCAAGCGCTCTACAAGTTTGCACTGCAGCGGGACGCTAAAGGAGCCCAAGAAGTCCTCTACCGCCACCTATGGGGCGGCACAGATCAGGCGCTGGCGACGGGGACTATTGCGGCCTAATGTTATAGAAATCATGCTGATTTTTGGGTTGGCCAAGAGCAGTGGGGGTCTTCCATGTTAAATACGAGTCATCACGATGGTTGTTTGAGAACTGAAATAGATCGTTGCTTCATAGCCCAAGGGGAGTAGTTTACTTAGGGCAGCTAACGACCCAAAGCGGACCGTCATGCAGGGTGCGGCATATGTCGGATCATCGACGTGGAGGGCGGATAGCTGCCGTTCGCAGCAGGTAAAAAGTCGCGACAGTCTGTGTGAAAATTACTTGCACCTTGTTGAGAGGCAGTAGTTTCCAACGACTGGTCTGCGCGGTATGGTTGTGCAAAGAATGCATTGCTGAACGAGGCCGGCAGCGTGACAGAAAAAAGTGATTTAGCTCAGCTGATTATCGATGGCGATGCCGCCGGACGCCTTATCCCAATCATTCTCGACTTCGAATACAAAGACAGAAAACGTGATCTAGGCGGTTTCTTAGCTGACCTGCACAACTCGGGTGAAATCGCACTGCTCTCGAACGACAACCTTGAGGCCATACGACGGCTTGAGCACAATGAATTTTGGATGATATTCGGCGTGTTGTCTAACGCTATTGAGCACGTGGTCGATGATTATCCCGCTGTGCAGCAGTTTGCCGAGTGTCTGGTCGAGAGAGCGGGCAACGATGGGGCTTCTCACACTCCGTTTGTGTCATTCGTTCGTTGGTGCGAAAAACACCCCTCACAAGCCAGAAAAATTATAACAGGCGCAAAAGACGGCCAAGAGGATTGCCAACGTTCCTGTGTGTTTGCCTTACAAGGTCTCAATGACTTTGGATACTTGGTAGATTTCTTAGAGGACAGTAGAGCGGAATTCCGATCTATAGGATTTCGCGCCTTAGTAAGGCTCAAGAACATGACATCACAGGACGACCAAACTGGTATAGATGCTTGCCTTTCGGAAATTCAAAGCCCGTCTTCTGATGATGCGCGAAATGCTGCTATTGAGGCCGTTTTTCGCATTTGGGACAATGATGCGACCAAGGAAAAATATCGGCAAGACGAAGCGATAAAGTCCCTTCTCGCCCAGCCGACAGATGACGACTTGGTGCGCCTGTGCGCGATGCTTTTCTATCACAAGAATGCATCCACAGAGCAAACTATCAGTGCAGTATTGAGTAGATCACAAAGCATATCCTCCAGCTTCGAGACAGCAAGCCACTGGATAGATAACGCACTAACCTGGAAAGATGAACGCTGGTCATTCAAGGAGGTGATTGCGTTCATAGAGGCCATGGTTCCGCACTTCGAGCAGCCAGCAAAGAGCAAGCAGTTTCATAGCTTTTGCGAATGGGTTTGGGAAGAACCTGCAAACACTTCATACCTTTTCGCGCGCTGGCTTAATTCTGGCGACTTCTCCTTATGCAGCTTCTTGGCCGAAATGGTCAGCGGCGGAGATAAGGGAGCTGCGCTATCTCTCCTGCCGCAAGACTTACCTCCAGAAGCGGTAGATCAAGTCTTTCTAGCCCGAAAATGTATCGGCTTTCTTTGGCTGCATGAGATCACGGCGGCGTCAATTCTGCTCAGCCTAGTGGAACATGGACATTCAGATGCTGTTCCGGTGATCGAAGGGCTTCTTTGGGAGCCGCTTCTGCTTAGCTACTCAAGTGAGCTTAGACCATATCTTGAGCAGCAAGCGTCTAGTGCTTCTCCGATTGTGGCTAAGGTAGCTCAAGACCTGATAGCGCGACACAAGGCGTACATCGAGGGGCTTGAAAAGGCACAGGACCTTAGCGAACTTGAGCCATCAAATGAAGCGAGACGGGCCGCGGCGATCAAAGATCACCAGAGAAACACGGATATCCAAAAGCAAGCGCGCAAGATGTCTATACTTGGCGATCTGTTTCATACTGCGACGATGCTCTACGGTCGCAAAAGCTTCAGTATGATCACGGGTGCTGATGGCAAGAAGTTTCCAAGCATCACCCCGCTGAGCGAACACTCCTATAGCTATGAATTTCCTCGTTTGTCTGTAGTTGATCCGGTTGGATTTAATGCGCTTCTCACGGTTTGTAGGGTCGAGCAGAGAAAAACAAAATGAAACTGATACTCAAAGAATATCTTGCCTCCCTTAAGGAACGAGGTGACCTTGACAAAGCGTTGTTGCCCAACCTGCTTTCTGCGATGGGCTTGCAGGTTCTTAAAACCCCAATGATCGGGACGCGCCAAGATGGAGTTGATATTTCTGCTGTAGGTCAGTTGCCAGACGATGATCGGAAGTACCTTTATTTGCTCTGCGTCAAGGCAGGAGACGTAGGGCGCAGCGATTGGGATGCAGGGCCACAGTCAGTGCGTCCAGAGTTGCAGGAAATACTGGATGTCTACATAGGTTCGAAAGTTGCAAAAGAGCATCAAGGTTTACCGATCAAAATATGTTTGTGCATGGGGGGTGAGTTAAAAGAAACTGTTGAGGGCAACTGGGCTGGTTTCACGCAGAAAAACGCGAAAAGCGAAGTATGCTTTGAGCTATGGAATGGCGACCGCCTAGCTGGATTTATGGAAAAGTCTTTGTTGGCTCGGGAGTTGCTGGACGAAGCAGCGCGAAGGAATTTTCAGAAAGCCCTTGCAATGGTGAACGAGCCAGAGGCCTGCTACGAGTACACGAGAAGTTTTGTCGCCATCGTTCTCTCCGAAGAGGAAATGAAAGACAAAGAGCGCCTATTGAGGCTCAGGCAAGCGTATATTTGCCTCCACGCCATTTGCGCTTGGGCCGTTGAAGCAAAGAGCCTCGATGTTGTTTATCGGATATCCGAATTGGGCTTGCTGTTCTGCTGGGATGCAATGCGAGAACAACCAGTCAAGACGAAGCCCACCAAACATCAAGTCGCTCTGACGGAAATTTTGGATCAGTACGTCAGGCTCTATTTAATGATGTCCGAGATTTATTTTGACAAGGTCCTGTACCCTCATGCCGAGACGCTTCATGCCCTATCGGTTTCGGTAAAGTCGCGAGAAGCGGTCGATGCCAATCTTGCGATGTTCGACTTACTCGGGCGTGCGGCCACCCGTGCAATCTGGACGGATTTGTTCGGGAAAGCTCTCTCGGAGGCGAACCCCGAGTTGGCTCGCAGTCTGAACGAGCAGACAAAGAAAATGCTGGATATGTTGGTGGCCCTGATCAACAACAATCCGACTTTGGGGTCTCCGTTTAAGGACGATCATATGATCGAGGCAGCCTTGGTCATGTATCTCGCGCAACAAACATCGTCAGGGAGGCGATTTATGCCTTGGTTTCATGCCATGGCTGAGAATACATCGTTCGCGCTACTAACCAATGCCAGCTACCCGACGTGCTTTCGCGACTACAACGATCTGCTTGCTCATCCTGCGAGTAATGAACAGGAGTACCGTGATGAGGCTTGTGTTGGCAGTGTCCTTTATCCCTACCTATTCACTTGGCTTCAGTATTGCGCCGAACAAGTTTTCATTGAAGAATTCTCCAGACGACTTTCCCAAAAAATACCCGACTGCACACATCAGGCGTGGTTCCCCGATGAGGAGACAGACCAAAAAATCTGGCGTGGGGATACCTACCATGGGATTTGCGTGACTGACTTGTCGCCAGCACGTGGAAATGCGGAGATAGCAGATGCCTTGAACCTAGCAATCAAGGAGTGTGGGGCAATTTTTGAAATGACAGCGATGAAGCGAGGACTGGTTCCACTTTTCTTGACGGCCTGTAGGCACTACCGCTTGCCTATCCCGCCAACACTTTGGATGCCGCCGCAAAGCAATTCAGATGAGGCTCTGGTAGAGCCCCATTCATAGTAGAGCAAGAAGCCTTTTTGCCCTTTGGCGAAAGCTGCGCTGCAGCACCGTCGGGGGCCGTCAATGTCCGCATTTGGCCGGACAACGACTGCCCGAAATAGGTCGTCGTTTATCCTCATCAAACTTCTGTCTGTTCAGCCATTTCCAGCGCGTCATCTACCTCTATGCCTAGATATCTGACGGTGCTTTCCAGCTTCGTGTGACCCAGGAGCAGCTGCACTGCCCTTAAGTTTTTCGTGCGACGGTATATCAGCGACGCTTTGGTGCGGCGCATCGTGTGCGTGCCATAGATTGACGCATCTAAACCTATCTCGGTGACCCAGGCTTTCACGATACGGGCATATTGGCGTGTGGAGAGATGCTTTGCGCTATTGATTCGGCTGGGAAATAAGAAGTCTTCGTTTCGGAGCTGAGCCAGCTGTATCCAGTCAATAATAGCGATGCGCGTTTGCTCGGTTATTTCGAACTGAACAGGTCGATGCGTTTTTTGCTGCATCACAATCGCTCGTGGGGATATACACGCACCATGAGC
>NZ_JBQSYH010000022.1:0-94096 GCF_052379125.1 Halomonas sp. AOP13-D3-9
AGCGGCTTAGGAAAGGGGGAGGGTGCAGGACGCGGAAACAAAAAAGCCCCAGCGCATGGCCGGGGCAGAAAGAGAAGTTCAAAACAGAACATCGAAACAGTAGCGAGCTGAACCCGATTAGAACTCGTAGCGGGCGGATAACCACAGACGGCGGCCCTCTTCGCTATTGGCGTAAACGTTGCCAAAGCTGGTGCCATCGCCATAAGCGCGGTAGTCGACAAAGTCTTTATCGAACAGGTTATAGATGGTCGCGCTCAGATTAAGCTGATTGGTAACCGCGTAATTACCGCCCAAGTGAAACAGCGAATAGGCTTTAAAGTCGCCCAGGTCATCAAACGAGGGGGCTCCGCGCACGCTTTCGCGGTTACGGTAGCGCTCACTGCGGTACTCTGCTGAGAGCCAGGTATCCAGCTTGGCCGTTGTCTGCCAGCGCAGGGTGGCGTTAATGGCGTGTTCGGGGGTGTCCGTCAGCGGCTCGCCCTTGTTGTCGCCACTCTTCTGTTCGCTATCGGTATAGGTATAGTTGGCATTGATGCGCCAATCAGGGGCGAATTGGTAGCTGGTAGAGAGCTCCACCCCCTGGGTAATCGCCTCGTCGACGTTGACCTGTTGGCTGTAAGTGCCGTCAGGAATTAGCGGGTCGTTTTCCACTAGAATATCGCTGCCGCTGGCAATCTTATCGTCAAACTGGTTGTGGAACAGCGTGGCGCTGGCAGTGAAACCCTGTTGGTTATCGTAATGCGCACCGATCTCGCTGCTGGTGCTGGTTTCCGGTTCAAGATCCGGGTTACCAATCGTGAGTATCGTGCCCTGGCCCGTTACACCGTTAATGCCGTCATGCAGATCATTAAGCGATGGCGTTTTGTAGCCGCGACTCACCCCACCTTTCAATGTCCAGTTGGGCGTCGTGTTCCACACCAAGTAGCCGCGCGGGCTGAACTGGCTGCCAAAGGCGTCGTGGTGATCGTAACGGCCGCCTAGGGTTAGCGCTAAATCGTCCCGTAGCAGCCACTCATCTTCCGCAAACAGTGACCAGGTGGTCTGCTCAAAAGTTTCACCGGCCAAGCCATCGTCAAGCTCCGCATCCCACCATTGCATACCCACGGTAGCCATGTGATTGTCTAGCGGCATGATAAATTTGCTGTCGAGCACAGTATTGGTGGTTTCCAGCTCCCGTGGAGCACCACCGACAATGCCAGGAAAACCTTCATACGCGACGCCCGTATCACCAGGAATCGTGCGTCCTTTGGTTTCGGTGGTGTTGCGCATCAGGCTGGATTCCAAGGTGCCCGAGGCAAAACGGCCGGTGTGGCCAATGGCGATTTGCTCGCGCTCAAAACGGAGTTCATCCGAATAGCCATTGGCGCTGCCAGGGTCGGGCGCACAGCTACGGGTGCGACCATCCAGGGTGCCTAGCTGGCACTCGTCGTTGTCGTAGCGTTGGCGGCTCACTTCACCATCCAACCATAGGTCATGGCTGTCAGTGGGTGTCCAGGTTAGCTTGCCACCCAGACTGTACGTATCGCCTTCCACTGGGCTAGGGCCGCGCTGGTCGACTTCAATAGGGTCACCGTTGTTATCGGTATAGGTAAGCTCGGAAGCGTCACGCTCATAAATCCGCCCGCGCAGTTGAAGACCCAGGGTATCCTCTACCAGAGGGCCGCTGGTGTAGAGGTTGATCTCGCGACGATCACCGAAGTCGCGATCCTCGTTAAAGGTATTCTCAACCCCAATAGAGCCTGTCCACTCGCGGCCAACCCGACGGGTAATAATATTGATGACACCGCCCATGGCGTCAGAGCCATACAGTGTCGACATCGGCCCACGAATCACCTCAATGCGCTCAATGCTGGAAATGGGCGGAAAGAAACTGGTGGAGGTTTCGCCAAAGCCATTGGGGGTCACGCTGCCCGCCGCGTTTTGACGGCGGCCATCAATCAGGATCAGCGTATAGTCGCTGGGCATGCCACGGATACTAATGTTGCGACCACCGGTTTTGCCTACCGACCCACCCACATCGACCCCTTCAACATCGCGCAAGGCATCGGCAATGCTGGTAACCCGTTTACGCGAAAGCTCCTCGCGGGAGATCACTGAGATGCTGGCTGGGGCGTCGACCATTGCCTGTTCAAAACCGCTGGCCGAGACAACGATGTTGTCCAGCTGTTGATCCTCTTGGGCGGAGGCGGTGCCTGCAGAAACAGCGAGTGTGACGGCGCTAGCGAGAACAGTGCGAGTAAAGCGTGGCATGTCATTCCCCTTGGTGACGATAATTATTAGCTAATGATACTAATTGTCAAATAGGGGCGAGAGTCTAAAAAGAAAAGTTCCCAAACGCGAGGGTGTAATCATGGAACGTTACGTTGCGTAAACTGAAACAGGAGCGTGATGTAAGGTGTGGTGCAAGGGTTGCATAAAATGGAACACGCTATTCCCAGGAATAGTAGTGCAAGTGCTTTTGAGAATCGTTATTATCCTTTGCAATATATCGTACCGAGAGAAGCTTATGTTAGTTAAAACGGCGCTGGATAAAACGACCTCAATGACAGCTATCCTCACTAAAGGTGCGCGTTTAGGCGTGGTCAGCGTTCTGCTCAGCGCTTTAGTGGCAGGCACCGCGCAAGCGCGCACGCTGGATACCGCCTTTGGCGACGTAGAGGTGGAGGGAACGCCTGAACGCGTAGTAACGCTTTACGAAGGCGCGCTGGATGCCGCCCTAGCGGCCGGTATTACCCCATTAGGCGCCGTCACCACACGCGGTGGCGATAACGTCGCCGAGTATGTGGAGGACCATTTGGGCGATGATCGTCCCGCCATTATGGGCGTCGTCAGGGAAATCAATATTGAAGCCGTGCTGGCGCAGCAGCCGGACCTTATTTTGGCGCCCGCCCGGCTTTCCGATGAGCAGTACCAACTGCTTTCACGTATTGCGCCAACCGTTGTGCCGCATACTCAGCCGTTAGCCGCGGATAACTGGGAAGCTGAGGCGCGACTTTACGGTGAAGCATTAAACCGTAAAGAAGCGATCGAAGAAGCCATTGCAGCGGTTGATCAGCGCACCACGGAATTAGCCGACGCATTAGCCGCTGCAGACGTAGGCGGAACCGCCTTTTTAGTGCGCTGGATGCCCGGTGGCCCGATGGTAATGTCGGAAAAACTGATTGCCACAGGGCTGTTAGAGCGGGTTGGCCTGGATGTACAAGGTGCGGACCTGATTGGTGAGCGCGGCGTACACAGCGATGTGCTTAGCCTGGAAAACCTTGCCCAAGTAGATGGCGACTGGCTATTCCTGGCAACCCTCAATGAAGATGGTCAACAAGCCTTGGATGCTGCTAAACAGAGCCCTGCGTTCACTCGCCTTAACGTGGTTCAGCGAGAGCAGGTGGTGCCTGTGAACGGCCAACTGTGGAGCAGTGCCAACGGCCCGTTGGCCGCCCAGGCGATTCTTGACGATATAGAGGCTGCGCTGTTGCCGTGACGGTTCCACGTTTTGCAACGCCTGACATTAGGCGCGCCACTCCCCGTACGTTAATGCTGCTGCTACTCACCGCCCTTGTGGCGGTGAGTGGCGTTAGTCTATTAATCGGCGCGGGCAGCGTTGGCCCAGGTAGGGCGTTGGCGCTGGTAAGCGGCGCCCAGGACAGCGAAGCGCGCTTTATTGTTTGGGAACTGCGCGCCCCACGGACCTTAATCGGCATTGCGGTAGGCATGGCGCTCGGCGTTGCGGGGGCGCTGCTGCAAGCGGTAGCGCGCAATCCGCTGGCCGAGCCAGGCCTTTTAGGGGTTAGCGCGGGGGCGGCGTTTGCCGTGGCATTGGCCTTAGTGCTGGGTGCCAGCGCTGCTACCTTGCGTATTTCAGTCGCGCAGCTCGGCGCCTTGGTGGGCTGTGTCTGCGTATTAAGCGTGGCACGCTTTCGCGGTGTGGGTAATGACCCTATTCGGCTTGTGCTTGCCGGAGCGGCATTTTCGGGTCTGCTGGCGTCGTTGACCTCATTGATACTGCTATACGACCAGCGTGCCGCTGATGAAATTCGTTTCTGGGTGATTGGCAGCTTGGCAGGCCGCCGCTTGGACGACCTGTTTGCCGTGCTGCCCAGTCTGCTGGCGGCGTCCGTGATAGTTGCGCTGATCGCCCGGCCTTTAGCTGCGCTGGCGCTAGGCGAACGGGTGGCTTCTGGTTTAGGCCACCACCCCAACCTAATTCGCTGGTTGGTGGTCGCCTGCGTGGCGCTATTGGTCGGCGCTGCCACCGCCATCGCGGGGCCGATTGCCTTTGTGGGGTTGGTGGTACCGTTTGTCGCTCGTGCGTTTGCCGGGCCGGATATTCGCCGTACGCTGCTGTTTTGCCTGCCCATTGGGCCACTGATGGTACTCGCCGCCGATATCATCTCCCGCGTGGTGGTTGCGCCTTCGGAGCTACCTTTGGGCGTACTTACGGCGCTGTGCGGCGCCCCTGTACTGATAGCGGTTGTACGTGCGCGCCGCCTACCAATGCTATGAATTCGCTAATGAAAACCACGCAGATAAAAAGCTCGTCTATGCCTTGCTCTTCGGAAGACCAGTTCCGCGCGGACGGCAATAACAACGTACCGCCACCGCAAGGTTATTGGCGATTCGCCTGGCGAAGCGGGAACGGTGCGAACAGCCTGCTGTTTGAGCAGCGTGCAGTGGCCGTTAACCTGGGCCTGTTTGGCGCGCTACTGGTCACCAGCGTTATTTACCTAAGCCTGGGCAGCGTTAAGGTCGCCCCTATGGCGGTGCTGCAGGCGCTGTTTGGCAATGCAGATATGATGGCGAGCTTTGTAGTGCAGGAGCTACGCTTGCCACGTTTGGCCGCAGCCGTAAGTACCGGGGCGGCCTTCGCATTAGCGGGTATCCTAATGCAAACCCTGGCCCGCAATCGCCTGGCGACGCCCGGGATTATCGGCATTGATAACGGCGCGACAGCATTTGCAGTGGCATCCATCGTAGGCCTTGGCGTTTCCATCGCGCCCCCTGCCATGGCGTTAGCCGGGGCAACTACCGCAGCGGTACTCACATTCGGGCTCGCCGCGGGCAACGGCACCCAGGGGTATCGCTTTATCGTCGCGGGCATTGGCGTGGGCGCGGTGTTTGGCGCGGTGACTCAACTGATGCTGGCGCGAGTGGCAATTGATACTGCCAATGCCGCCTACCCATGGACAGTGGGGTCGCTCAATGCCCGCCCCAGCGGGGCGCTTCAATTACTGATGCTCGGCCTGGTCTTAGGGCTGGCCACGGCATTGGCGCTAGCCCGTTCGCTAACGTTGCTGCGTTTCAAGGATGCCACCGCCAGCGGGTTAGGCGTGAACGTTAAGCGGCGCCGGTTGGAAGTGTTGCTGTTATCTGTCGCCTTAACGGGTTTGGCGGTTGCTGTGGCTGGCCCAGTGGGCATGGTGGGGTTGATTGGCCCCGAGATTGCTCGGTCACTGTCGAGTTCCCGCAGCGTACCGGTGTTGGCGGCTACGCTGGCGGGGGCGTTGGTGATGGTACTTGCCGACCTGGCCGGGCGTACGCTGCTGGCGCCGATCGAGATTCCGGTGGGGATCGTTACCGCCGTGGTTGGCGGGCCCTGGTTACTTTGGATATTAATGCGTCCGCAACGGAGCTTCACATGAGCCAATCGACAACACCCACGATGCCTTCTCTTGCCACCCAGTCGCTCGGTATGAGTTATGGCACCCGGCAGGTGATTAATGGCTTGGATATCAGCCTGCCCAGCGGCCAAGTCACCGCCATTGTGGGCCCTAACGGCTGCGGGAAATCGACATTATTGGCTGGGCTTGCGCGGCTACATAAGCCCGATAGTGGTGCTGTATTACTGGACGGGGCCGATATTCAGCGCCTGCCCACCCGCCAACTCGCTACGCAGCTGGCGCTACTGCCCCAGGAGGCCGTCGCGCCGGAAGGGCTTACCGTGACCGAACTGATTCGCTTTGGTCGCCAGCCTCACCAGGGCTGGCTGCGCCAGTGGTCAGCAGAAGACCAGCGCGTGGTGCAGCACGCGCTGGCGGCGGCAGGGCTTGAACAACTCGCTGACAGACCGATTGATGCACTCTCCGGCGGTCAGCGGCAGCGTGCCTGGATTGCCATGACCATCGCCCAACAAACCCCGCTGCTGTTGCTGGATGAGCCCACGTCGGCGCTGGACCTTGGCCACCAGATTGAAGTGTTCGAGCTGGTACGTGACCTGGCCTGCCATGGCCGCACCGTTGTGATGGTGCTCCACGATCTCGCCAGCGCCTGCCGCTATGCCGACCATCTTATCGCCATGCGCGAAGGGCAGATTGTGGCGGAAGGGCCGCCCGCTCAGGTGGTGACGCCCGATCTAGTGCGTACGCTCTATCAAGTAGAGTGCACGCTGCTGCTAGACCCCGATACCGGCAGCCCATTGCTGGCCAATGTGCGCCGCTCCCCGGCGCCTGCTTAACGCCTCAAGCAGTAATGCGTTGAGCCGGAGCATTGATTTCATTACGCTAGCGCCTACCTAGGCTTTGTACGAAAAGTCGGCGAGCGAAGGTCAGGCAAGGCAAAAAACGGCGAAAAAGCGGAGTTTGCGGGGTGTAAATGAGCATTTTGAGCCGTTTTTTAACGCAGCATGGCCGAGCGCAGGCAGTTTTCGTACAAAGCCTAATTGGCCTACAACAACTTCAGTAAGGAATGCTCGTGGCTCCTTCTCCACCCCGTTCTCAGAATCAGAGCTTTCAAGCCCTGGTGCGGCTACTTCGCTACGCCAAAGGCTATCGACGGCGCATTATTGCCGCCACTACCTGTTCGATTATCAATAAGCTGTTTGATATTGCCCCGGAAATTCTGATTGGCGTGGCGATTGATGTGGTGGTGAATCAAGAGCAGAGCTTTGTGGCCAGCCTGGGGTTTGAGACGCCCCAACAGCAGATCACCATGCTGGCGGTGCTGACGTTTGTTATCTGGGCGGGGGAGTCGCTGTTTGAGTACCTGTTCCAAATCTTATGGCGCAACTTGGCCCAGCGGCTGCAAGCGGATATGCGTCAGGATACCTACGAGCACGCCCAGCGGCTGGATATGGCGTTCTTTGAGTCGAAAAACTCTGGCCAGTTGGTGGCCACCATGAACGATGACGTCAACCAGCTTGAGCGTTTTCTGGACGGCGGGGCGAATTCGATTATTCAGGTGGTCGTCACCGTGGTGACGGTGGGCGCAGTCTTCTTTGTGCTTTCGCCATTGATTGCGCTGTTGGCGTTTACGCCTATCCCGCTAATTATCTGGGGCGCGTTCTTCTTCCAGCGTAAAGCCGGGCCGCTCTACAGCGACGTGCGTGAAAAGGTTGGTGACTTGGCCAGCCGTTTATCCAATAACCTTAGCGGCATCGCGACGATTAAAAGCTTTACCAGCGAAGACCGCGAAGCCGAGCGCCTGCGCGATGCCAGCGAAGCCTACGTAGACGCCAACAGAAGGGCGATCAAGGTGAGCTCCGCGTTTATTCCGGTGATCCGCATGGCAATATTGGCAGGCTTTCTGGCCACCTTTACCGTGGGCGGCATGATGGCACTCAACGGCTCGCTAAACGTGGGGGCATACGGCGTGCTGGTGTTTTTGACCCAGCGCCTGCTCTGGCCGCTGACCGGCCTGGCTCAAGTGATTGATCTGTTCGAGCGCGCCATGGCCAGCACCCGGCGGATTCTCGATCTGCTCGAAGTGCCGATTACCGTTAAAGACGACAGCACCACGCCGCTTACCCAGCCAGTGCGTGGCGAAGTAACGGTTGATAATGTGAGCTTTCATTACGCCACCAGTGGTGTTGGCGTGGAGAACATTGATTTACACGCCCCCGCTGGCAACACGCTGGCGCTCGTTGGGGCGACCGGGTCGGGCAAATCGACCCTGATCAAACTGCTGCTGCGCTTTTACGACCCCGAAAACGGCCGCGTGCTCATTGATGGGCAGCCCATCACCGAAGTGAGTATGAACTCACTTCGCCAATCGATTGGCCTAGTCAGCCAGGATGTTTACCTGTTCGAAGGCAGCATTCGCGACAATATTGCTTACGGCAAGCCGGACGCCGATGAAGCCGCGATTATCGATGCTGCCAAAACCGCCGAAGCGTGGAGCTTTATCGAAACGCTGCCCCAAGGCTTGGACACACCGGTAGGCGAGCGGGGCGTGCGCCTTTCCGGTGGCCAACGCCAGCGGCTTTCACTGGCCAGGGCACTGCTTAAAGACCCGCCGATTCTGGTGCTGGATGAAGCCACCAGCGCGGTGGACAACGAGACCGAAGCGGCCATTCAGCGTTCGCTAAAACGCATCGCCCATGGCCGCACGGTGATTATGATTGCCCACCGGCTCTCTACCATTGTGCACGCCGATGAGATCGTGGTGATCGAGAAAGGCCAAGTGGCTGAGCGCGGCAGCCACTCAAGTCTATTGGCAGCTAACGGCCACTACGCCGCCCAGTGGCGGGTGCAAACCGGTGAGGCCCAGGCGGGGGATGTGGAAGTACTCAGTCGTTAATCTTTAACAGTTAATGACTACCGATTAACTAACAGCGCATTGAGGGTGACGGGCACATGCTCGTCAATCTCCTTATAGCCCAGCAACGATAGTACGGTGCGCACCGTGGTGTTGGCCATCAGCGCTCGGCCATCCATCGCCATGGGCTCGGCGTGTGTCACACGTATCTCGTTCAAGCCTTCACGGGTGAACCGCAGTGGCACGGATTCCTGCTGGTTAACCATGTCTGATTGAACGCTAAAGGTCAGCGTCTCAACCAGGGATTCGCCAATATCCAAACCGTCCAACCGCTCTGGCGGCATTTGTGCCTCTAGGGTCACCAAGGTGGTGTTCGCCAGCAAACCTATCCAAGGTGGTAGCTCGCCAAAGCGTTCAAGCACGTCGGTTTGGCTAAGTTTTAACGGCAGGCGCAGGGTGCCATCGCTGGAGATATCCCCCTGCAGATCGCGCACCTGATGGTGGTGGGTTTGCGGTGCCTCGCCGTTGAGCTGGGTAATCGACGCCTGCACCTGGGAATGGGCAGGGTCAAGCTGCCAGTCCGCGTGCACGGGCAGCACCAACAATAAAGGAACTAGAGCAATCAATGCTTTCACAGCGCGTCTCCGCATAAAGAACTACTCACCAGACTATCCAAACCACATAAAGTGCCCTAATGACATCAAGATAGCGCAATGGGGCTAGCCTCACACCGCCACATTCGCTATGATATGCACGCTTTTCGGGCCTATAGCTCAGTTGGTTAGAGCAGGGGACTCATAATCCCTTGGTCGTAGGTTCAAGTCCTACTGGGCCCACCATTAAATCAAAGACTTACCCGCCTTAATGCCCTTCCTCGCTGTACCTTTTTTCGCCAGTGTCTACAAAGTGTCTACACCTTCAAATTTTGGCCCGTATGTGACGGCTTCCGTCAGGTGGTCAGGCGCGACATGTGCATAACGCATGGTCATTTGTATGGATTGATGGCCGAGTATCTTTTGCAGTGTTAATAAGTTACCGCCATTCATTATAAAGTGGCTGGCAAACGTGTGCCTTAGTACGTGTGTTCGTTGCCCTTTAGGCAGTGTAATACCTGCTTTATTAATGGCATTGGTAAAGGCTTGGTAGGCATCACGAGGGAAAAGGCGTCCGATCTGTGGGCCGTGCGCCTTGAGACGTTGATAGAGGTCATCGGCAAGCGGTACCGAACGGCTACGACCATTCTTGGTGTCGACGTAGGTGACACGGCCATCCCTGACTAATTCAGCGCGTAGATATTGGGCTTCGCTCCAGCGGGCTCCAGTGGACAAACAAAGGGTCGCTATTAGGGTGACGTGTTTGTTACGTGACTGCTTTAGTTCTTCAAATAGTCTTTTGATCTGTTCATGGGTGAGGTAGCTAAGTTCACGTTCTGGTAGCCGTATCGCTTTGATAGCGGCAAAAGGGTTATCACCCTTCCATTCTCCTAGCTGTATGAGAACGTTAAAAACCGCTCTGAGATAGGCGATATCGTGGTTAACGGTATTGGGTGAGAGTCCTTGTTCAAGCCGAAATTGGCGGAATTTTGCAGCGCTTGCAGGACGGATCGTGTAGGCATAAGGGTTCTCCATAAGACCCGCTAGCTGATGCAGCTTGGCGAGACGTGATTGGCCATCCTTGAGTGTGGCACCGTGCATGTCGTACCAGAGCTGCACTAGCTCCAGTAATCGCCTGCGGTCTTTTTTCTTCGGCGTGTAATCCTCCCCCTGGGCTGCTTTGGTGAGCAGTTGGGCTTCAAACCGCTTTGCTTCTGCCTGGGTGGGAAGCGTTTTCCTGACGCGTTTGCCATAGCGGCCATCCGGCCATATATCGACCTTCCAACCACCTTTGACCTTTTTGATACTCACGCGGCTTTCCCTACCAATCGTCGTTCTATCAGTTTTTGCTCTACGATCTGCCTGAATTGCGCGGAGTCTACGCCTCGACGGCGGTAGTATTCTGCTAGGTCGTCCCACATTCCAGAGCGTTGGAGAAACCGCACCGCTTGATGGGTGCGGAAACCTTGGCGGGCGTAGATGCTGATGAGGTTGCCAAACGCCAGGGTGACGTTCTTTTCATTGCCTAAGCCAGGTGTTTTTCGAGCGCGTTTGTACATGAAAGCAGGCTCATGGCAGTAGAAGCGGGCGTCTTCCTGCATAAGTTGCCAAGCAGGGTCGATAAGGTCGCGGCTGTGGTTGAGGCGGTATGACTGCATGGCGGTACGCCAGAGGCCGGAGAGGTGCGGTACTACGTCAACAAAGCGGTTGAAACCGTGGGAGGCGTCCAGCACTTCGCCGGTATCGACGTTGCAGGGGATGCCCATCGCGAACTCACGAAGCACCGATTGGTGGAAACGCAGCTCGATACGCCAGACGGTTTTTTCAGGATCGTAGGCGGAGCTGAGGTCATCATTTACGGCGTGTTTCCAGATGCCTTCCCAGAAGTGCATTTTGTCGCGGTGTTTGGCTTCCAGTGTCTTGTTGTAGATCGAGCATTGGAGCGCCCCAGCAGTACCAAACATATAGGTTTCACCGCGGCCATAGGTGGTGGCAATGGTGTTGTGGGCAAACTCCAGTTCTTCAATGCCGTCGATGCGCATGATCTTTTTGGAGCGGGTCACAAAGCGCTGCATGAAGTCTTTCGGGGGCTCCCAGCCCTGGACGTCTAAGGCAAGGTGGATGGCACAGCCGACCGGTTCCACATAGGCAAGCATGTGCGCGGCGATGTTGTACATGAAGTCTTGGCACTCTTGGGGGCTGCGCTCTTGGATGAAGTGGGGGGAGAGCTCGATTTTTAGATGAGTACCAATGTTCTCCACCTTGGTGTGTCGTGCCTGGAAGAACACGATGACGCCTAGCTCGTTATTTTGGAGACGGTAGCGGAAGCCTGAACCGGCTGCGCCGGCCCCTACCGACCATGTGACGTCGAACAGTTCCATGGTGGCACCGTGGCCTTCGTTGTAGACCCTTATAATTTGATCAAACTGGTATAAGCAGGGTTTGCCTTGATAGAGCTGACGAACGGTATCTACGCCAGCATTCAGCAGTTTGATATCACCTAGCTCTTTTTGGCCCTTCTGGGAAATGAACAAAGAGCCCCGTGCATCCTGTTCACCCTTGATCAATGAGTCTTGTGAATAGCGTTCCCAACGTTTCATTTTTCAAATGTTCCTTACTGTCAGGTAATGGCAGGTTTTCGGCGGTTTCACCGTTATTCTGCGAGACGTGTTACAGGGATGGTCTCGACCTGCTGCCGCCAGCCCGTCACCCCGTGCTGCGCAGGTAGTAACGGGCTGGCGGCAGCAGGTTTTTGGGTATTCACGCGGTTGGCGTCATAGCGGGGTAATACCGTCGCCTGGAGCAAGACATGGAGGTTGGTGCGCTGGGTAGAGGTGGATTCGTTTTGGAATAAGCGACCGGCAACGGGGACGCTAGAGAGGCCTGGAACGCCGGAGACCTGGGTACGGTCATCCTGGGACGATAGGCCGCCTAACAGCAGGGTTTGGCCGGAGCGGATTTGCACGGTGGTGTTGATTTGGCGCTGGTTGGTGATGATGTCAGAGGCGATCAGGGAATCCGTGAGCGAGTCGGCGGAGGTGGTGATATCCATGATGATTAGGCCCGACGCAGTGACCACGGGCAGCACGTTTAAGCGGATACCCACGTCACGGCGTTCGATGGTTTGAAAGGGGCTGTTAACGTCGGCTGATTCGCCGGTGACGCGACCCGTGACGAACGGGACATTCTGACCGATGGAGATCGTGCCACGCTTACCGGAGAGCGTGAGGATTTGCGGTGTGGATAACACGTTAGACGTTGAGTCGCGCTGTAAAGCGTTGATGGCAAACGCGAGTACATCGCCGTCGAAGATCCCGAAGGTGCCGCCGGAGGAGGCTAGAGAGGTGCCGAGGTTGGCGGTGTTGAAGCCACCGGCGACACCGCTACCGGTTGACCTGCCGAGCGAGACGCCAAGATCGAAGGTATCCGCGTTAGTGGTTTCAAAGATAACCGCTTGGATAAGGAGTTGGGGGTGGGCGACGTCCACTTGCGGGAGTAGCTCCTGGAGCTGTGTGAGCTGTTTTTCTGGGCCCTTGGCTAAGATGGCATTGGAGGCATGGAGTACCTGCACACGGGGCAGGGTAGAGCCGTCCTGGGCGTTCTGGGTCAGGAAAGTGGTGACCAGCGGGGCGATATCGTCAGCGCGCACGTTGTTAAACGCGAACAGGTGCGTGGCCTGGGGCTCTGGCGGCGGGGTGAGCGTTGGTGCGTTGGCGATCGCGGCGGCGGGGTCGTGGGGTTCTGTTTGTTGGGGCAAAACACCTGGCGTTTTTGGGGCTGTTTGGCTGGCCGGTGCAACGGTCGGCGGATTGCCTGGGAGAATGGTGTAGCCGTGGGAACGCAACACGCCCTGGAAGAATTCATCCAACTGGTGATCAGGTACATCGGGGGCGTAAACCGTGAGCGTGCCGGTGGCCGTGGGGTGAATGGCCAACGGGGAGCCGCTTTGGTCGACGTACCAGCGTACGAAGTCGCGGATATCGGTGTCTTGCATCTGGATCGGGGTGGCGTGGGCGCTGGTGGCGATGACGGTAGCCAGGGCGAACGACGCGGCGGTTTTAACAGCGAATTTCAGCATGGGTAACTCCATTTTCTACGCGAACTAGGCAGGCGCTCACAGGGACGATGCCGAAGCCTTGGCGGGCGAGATCGTCGGTAGTGAGGGACTGGCGGTCGCTATCAATGAGGCGGTAAGTGGTGCGGTCGCCAAACTGGCTAAAGCTGGCGATGCGGGTGGTGCTAAAGTCGGGCAGTTCTTGCGGTGCCGCGGGTGGGGTGTCGTCTTGTGATCGAGCGTTCACACGGTCGGCGACGAGTACCGACAGGGTGATAAAGCAGCCCAGCACAAAGGAGGCCAGGGAGAGTAACGGGCGGTTAAAGCGTTTCCAGTAGATACGGGTCATTTTCATGTAGAACCTCGCGTCATGAGGCACACGAAGCCTGCCGTGGGTGAGCCAGGGCGGCAGCACGGAGTAGGTGCCGTGGGGGTAGTGGTCAGAGAAGGCTTGCTTGGTGTCGTAAGCGGGGTAGAGGGCGCGGCCGGTGTACGTCCAGCGTTCCACCACCATGGAGGTGGGTGAATCCCCGTATTTGACGATGCCTAGATGCACTTTGGGCATGGGGATTTTGGAACCGACAAACAGCGAGTAAATCGCGCCGACAAAAGGCAAGGAGACACGATCCAGGCGACGGCAGTAAACGACGTGTTCAGCGAGGGCGACGCGGGCTTGCTTGTCCATGATCGACAAGTCTTGGATCAGGAAAATGATATCCCAGCCCAATTTGCGGGCATGGAGAAACCAGTTGATGACGTCCTGTCGGCTCTTATCGTTCCAGGAGCGGGCATTAAACCAGGTGCCGCATTCATCCAGGACTAATAGGCCATTTTTGCTTTCGTCGTACTCCTCGGTACCGGTGCCGATGGACTCCAGATCGGCCAGGACGGGTTTATCAGGAATGCGGTAGCAGCGGGTCTGCTTGGCTTTTTCGCCAATCAGCTTATCCAGGTTCAGATCCAGGTTGGTGGCGACCTTGCAGCCCCGGTTCAGCTTGTCCTTGATCTTACCCACGGCGACCAGGGTTTTACCGGCGCCGAGTTTGCCGGTGACGACGTAAACGGCCATTACACATCGCTCCCCATGTGTAAGACCCGATCTTTAATGTGGAAGGTATAAACAATGAACTTGGCCAACAGAATGGTCGTGACACAGGCATAAAAGTTATCTGGCATGACGCGGGTGATACCATCGGCCAACATTGACGGCATGGCGACCATGATTGAATTACCCAGTAACTTAATACCGTTGATCATGGCGCTTAAGAGCCCCAAAAAAATGCCGAGCTTAATGGTGAAAACACCAAACTTTGCGACTTTTAGCCACAAATATGCACGGACAAATAAGCCGCCGAAGTGTCGTAATAACTCGGTAAGCATGATCCCGAAGCGACTTAAAAGAAGGCGAAGTAACGCGGCCATGGTGAGAACTCCTATTGACTCTTACGGGCATCCATAGGGATGGAAATAAGCTGATAGGCGGTAAAGAAGAACAGCAACCAGGAAAGCGCGGCCTTCAACAAATTGAAGCCTTCACAATCAATGGTGAATGAGCGTTCACCCGCGCCGAAGGTGAGCGGGGTACAGCCACCGGTAGGTAGGTTGGGAAGAAAGGAGGTAACGAAGTCGCGTAGGGGGGCAAGCGTTCCATCAATAACCCCGCCGCCCTCGAAAAAGCCTTCGAATTCGTCATAAATGGCGGTGTTTTGTTGATCGGCGCCTTGCTCAAGGGATTCCATGACACTATCGGCAGCGCCTTCACCGTCGATCATGCCCGCGGTTTCAGAATCACCTGGCATGCCGTCTGGGTTAAGTGCCCCATCGATCTTGCTATCAAAACGATCCGCGAGACTGTCAACCAAGCCTTCAAAGAAGCCTTCTTGGTCACCTTCACCTTCACCTTCACCTTCCCCCTCGTCAGCACCAAGGCCGTTAATCGCATCGGCAATGGACGTGCCCAGGGCATCCAGGGAGCCGGTTAAAGTGTCGGTCTGGTCGTCAAGTGAGCTTGTCAGGCTATCGGTTTGGTTATTTAACGTGCTTTTGAGCGCATCGGTCTGGGCAGTAGTCGCCGTGTTCAGGTCGTTGGTCTGGTCGCTAATCGCGCCGGTAACATCATTGGAGAGCGCGTTAATGGCGTTACGGTTGGATTGGCCAGCGGAGCCGATAGCCTCAATGATACCGGATTCATCAAACTCGAAGTCCGGCACGGTTGAACCGCCACCGGAGCCACCGCCGCCGTTGTTATCGTCAGAATCATCATTGCCGGAATCATCACCACCACCTGCGTCACCACCTGAATCACCACCACCGGTATCGTCACCGGTATCGCCGCCCGTGTCACCGCCTGGGTCAGTGGGATCACCACCGCCAGAACCACCACCGCCACCACCAGAAGGGTTGGAGTGAGTCGTTCCATTGGAATCGACATAGGAGAAGTAATCAGGCGCGGAGTCCCAATCGACTAAATAAGAGGTGTCGCCAATCGTGACGCAGCTAGACGGGTCAGAGCAGCCGCCTGGGAGGGGGGTTAGATATTCAGGGGTATTAAAATCAACGACTGAAAAAGTGCCATCGCCTTCACCCCAACCACCGTTTAATGATGAATCCTCGGTAAATTCACCATAGTCACCCGTTGATGATGACTCTACAGAAATAGAACATTCGACGTTGTCATCCGTACCCGTACAAGCAGTAACACCGCCAGCAGAGGTAATCGAGCAGGCACCGCCATGCGTCTTAACAGAACCACCGCTATTTAAATAATTAGCAGATGAAGCGCTAACATTTATCGTGTCACCATTACTAGAAGAGCACTCTTCATCGGTTTTTTTGGGTAAAAGGCTAGGGTTGTTAGCTAATAGTGATGGGAAATCGGGGTCAGTATTGCAGTATGAAACCGTAGAATCACAAGAACCAGAAGTGATTTTGTGGGTGTAAATTGTATTCCCCATACTGTTAGTACCCGTACACCAAAGGCCCGCTGCCGTAGAGGCAGGGCCCGAACCGCCAACCGAAGAACAAGCAGAAGAAGGGGAAGATGCTGGCGAGCCACTACTGCCTGCTTGGTAGTAAACACCTGATGCAGAATGAGAGGCTTGAGAAAACACCATTAAAAAAGGCGCTGCTAAGATTGGTAAAACGGCTTTTTTAATCATGTTCCCCTCGCTATATAAAAAGGGGCGTTTCCGCCCCTTGGTTGATCCTGGTAACGCGGTATTAAGTGGCCTTGTTGGCAAATTTCTTGAACAGGCCGATAGCGAGCAGTGAACCGACCACCCCTACCACGACAGGCCATGCGTAACCCGCCATGTCAGAGGCTTGTGATTGAAGTTCATTGAACGCCGCTTCTGCACCAGTGGGGGCCGTTTGTGCGTGAGCAACTGCCGAGCCCATGAGTAGAGCAGCACCGCCAGCGACTTTGCCGCGTGTGGTGGTAGCGGCTTGTTTTACGTGGTGTACGATGTTGTTAAGGGTCATGAGACAGACTCCATAAAACGTTTGTAGATCAAGATTGAATGTCCAAACACCCAACCGAGGGCGTAGGACGCGAAAAGGGAGCCAACCACAAACGTGATGCTTGGATTGTTCATCGTTGCCCCCCATTTATTGAGCCGATCCCGAACGCGAGTACGAGACCGACGCAATAAACCAGGAGCCACAGACCGGAGAGTTCAGAAGTGTCCATGGCTCAGAATCCTATTTTTTATCGCTAGCGGTAGCCGGTTGTGGCTGGCTGCCGGTGGCGTTGGGTTTGCGGGCGGCGATGACGTGAAGCACGGTTTTGCCACCGGCCGCCGCGGAGGAGGTGCGGAGTTCAATATCCAGCTCCATTGCACAGGGCATGTGCGGGGCAGCGGCGTGGAGCTGGTCGAAAATGTCATAGGGCGCTGTCATAACGCTGACCTGATTGCCGATAGCGTTTTCGTTCTCAGCAGAGGCGGCTTGCATGATGGAAATTTTGGCGCCCTGGACGCCGTTATCCATCTTGTAGCGAGAGGCACCGATAACGTGGGCTTGAATGGTGTTGATCATGGTGGTGGTTCCTTTTCGTTAGCGTTAGATTCTGGCGGCTTGGGTTAGGCAGTAGTCCGCGAGAATGGATAGCTCAGTGGTTTCAGGTGTTACGCCGTTTTGTACCAGCGCCAGGTATTCGGCCTGGGCTTAGTAGGTGGCGGCGCGTGCATAGTCCCGGCCGTGGAGGCACCGCTGGCCCCGCTCCCTCAGAGCTCGGGAATCGAGGCAGGGGGATCCCCCTTCCCGCCCTCCGTTTGCCCTTCGGTCTTTCTGCACGGCAGCCAACATCGGCCAGCCGGTCAACCCCTTTTTTAACCCCACAAAAAGGGGTTGACAGTCTGTCCGCTGCTGGCTAAGGACGCCGTGCGACCGAAGGGCGACGGATGACGGGCAGGGGGACATAGATCAAGCCTCGTTGGCATTGGGAGCGGGGGAGGCCGCACGGGAAAGGGCTTCCAGCGGTGCTTTGTCGCCGCTCTCCAGTTGGGCAAGGCCGTACTCAATCAGGCGTTCTGATAGGGCTGAGGAGGTCAGGCCGTTGGTGCCCGCCTGGATGAGGTGGCGGCTATGTGTTTCAGGGTCGAGAAACACGCGGATGGGCTGTTTTTTACTCATGTGGATAACTCCAAAAGGGCTAAAGGCCGTTGTGGATAACGGTGGGCGCGTTAGCCGTGGGGGTGTGGATAGGTGCGCCAGGAAGCAAATGTTTTGAATGTCGTAGGTTTTGCTTGATGGCGTGGCGAATCTGGCCGCCGACTGAGCGGCCTTTTAGCTCAGCTAAGCCCTTCACTTCCTCGTAGAGCGAAGGCTCTACCATCATGGAAATGGTGATTTTCTTTTCTTTGGTGCGCGTTGGCTCAGCGGTGTGCTGGGTAGTGCTTGTGGGGTTCTCTGGGGCGTCGGTAACGCCGTAGTTCAGTGCCAGGAAGGCAAATGCTGCGTCGTAGTCAGCAAAGCGGATGCGGTAACGCTGGCCGTCGCAATCATCTAGGCCCATCAAGTCGTCAGGGGTGACGCCTGACAGATCGAGAGCGAGCAGGTGATCGGTTGGGACGAAGAGTTTGATGGAGCCGTCAGGGCGAACATGAAGGCTAACAGAGCCATATTGATTGATACCGCGGTAGAAGCGGCCATCGCACTCTAGAGAGGCGGCGTAGAAAGTGCCTATCACGTCTAGGGTGTGCGCTTTAAAGGCGCCTAACGTGTAAATAGAGCCGTTTTGATTGGCTTTAGTAGCTAGGGCGTTCATGACCATTCCTCCGCGTTCAGGCATTGGGCGTTGAGGAGAGCCACGTTGATCATGCGGTAACGACCAACCTTGATGGTGGGGAGGTAGCCGCGGCGAATGTGGCCTTGAAGGACGCCTTCATCTAGGCCGGAGAGCTGCGAGAAGCGTTCGATGGTCATCGTTGGCACTGTGGCCGGAACCTGGGGCGCGTTACTCGTTTCCATGTGTCATTACCTGCACTGTAATGGGCTGTGATAGGCTTATTGCTGTCAACACTCCGTCAAAAATCTGGGCTTGGGTGTTGTTAGCGTGTACTCAAAGTAGAGTACACTCATATCTAAGGTTACTCAGAGTTGAGTATATGTCAAGCGAGCTTGCTAAAAAAATCCGTCAAATTCGTGAAGTGGAAACTTCAGGAAGAGGAGAGTTTTCGCAACTTATTGGAATTGCAAAGAAAACATTAGAAGGTATTGAGCAAACAGGAAGGGTGCCTAAAGGCGATCTTTTGGAAGCTATTTGCCAGCAATGGCCGAAGTACACACTCTGGCTAATGACTGGGCAAACGGACGAGGGTTGCGGACAAGTAAGCCCCGAAATAGAGAGGGCTCGCCGCGAGTTGAAGCAAACAGGGACGGGTACCAACTAGCCCAAAGGGTTGTGGATAGATGGTATCCAGGGGGAAGGCATTGTGGATAAAGGGGGCAGGGAAAGATGTTAGATGTGAATATACTGAGTGCCTTGCCACCATTATTGTTTACATTTGTGATTGGAATTATAGCGCTTAAATTTTTGGAGCTGTTTTTTTGGGAGAAAGCATGGCAGTCTTTTTTTAATGCCTTTTTAAAAGGGGTAAAAGACGATAGCGTCAGTGGTAAAAATAAGAAAAAAGGTAGCTCAAAAAATAGGAGAAAAGAGCCTGAAGTAAAAGAAGCTGGTATGAACTCAGAGTCGTTATCTGAAATGCTGCTCAGACAAGGAGGAGCGTACTCAGGTAACGACTTTTTAATGTCTCCGACAGAGCGAGATGTTTACAAGGTTTTAGAGCGTGCTTATGGGGATAAGTATTATATATTTGCTCAAGTACGTGTTGTTGATGTTTTAAAACCGAATGCCAGGAAATATCACACTTGGACAAAGGAGTATAAGGCACTTTTTAGGCAGGTGTCTCAGTGGCATTTTGACTATGTGATGTGTCATAAAGAAGACTTTCGTATCTACTGTGTGTTAGAACTGGATGACACTAGCCATGAACGTCCAGATCGACAGCGAAGGGACAGAATTTTGAACGCTGTATGTAAAGATAGTAAAGTTCGTTTAGAAAGACTATGTATAAATCATGCCAATAAGAAAATTGAAGTAATAAAAGGGGAAGAGTATGGGGTTCGAGATAAAAACTACATATGAAGGTGGGATGTATGATGAAGGGCTAAGTGATTTATACGATGGTTCTAAATCTTTAAATGGATTTTCTAGAGCAATTAGTATAGTTGCACATGTGCTTGTAAATGAGGAGGTTATTTATAAAGCTACAGCTATGAAAGGCATTGTTATTTACAGAAAAGCTTCTAGGAAAGGAAGCTTTGTTGAAATTTTTGAAGCTTATCCTCTTGCTACAGCAGTAGCCAGTGGGATAACTGCAAATGTTTTTTATGACATGCTTAAATATTCATTTAATATCGCTGCAGGGAAGAATGCCGAACCTGAGACAAAGCGTGTTAGGCAACTTTTAAAAAGAAAAGAACCCATTATCGGGCAGTTGCACGAGGCCTTAGAAGAGCCTTTAAAAGAAATGCACAGGCCAATAAAGAAAAATGAAGAAGTAACTATTGATGTTGGAAGTTCAAGAAAAAAACTAGTTCATTTTGATAAACACACTTGCGAGTACTTGTTTAATGATGTTGTTAGTGATTTGCAAGAGGGTATAGTTGGTAATGTAACTAAATATAATACCTTAACGGGTTATGGTAGAATGTATGTTGATAGCATGTCGAAAACATATTCTTTTAAAATAGATGAGTTTTTAAGCTCTCCTGAGAAATATTTAATTACTTGGTCTCTAGATGAGGCGTATGACAATAGAGGAGGTGGTAAGCTAAGTCTTGATATTCGTTCCATAGAAACAGTAGATGGTGTGATTAAAAGGATAATTGTGTACAAAGTATCTAAGAAGCCTTGAATGACCAAAAAGTGTCAACGCTGGTGCAGAATATAGGCGAGTAGAGGCAGGCAAGTATTAGGTAAATGGTTGAAAAAACGACCAAAGGCGATTGTTGGCACGCTATTCACACGGCTCATAATCCCTTGGTCGTAGGTTCAAGTCCTACTGGGCCCACCACTTTTCAATGACTTACACTTCAAAATTCCCTCCCTCGCTATACTTTTCCTCAAAGTGTCAATCAAGCGTCAACCGAATACCTTCGGGCCGAGCGTTACCGTTTCTTTTAAGTGGTCAGGTGTAAGATGCGCGCATCGCATGTTCATTTGAATGCTTTGATGGCCTAAAATTTTCTGCAATGTTAATAAGTTGCCGCCATTAATAACGAAGTGGCTTGCCAAGCTGTGGCGTAGAACGTGCGTGCGTTGGCCCTTAGGAAAATTGTAGATTTATATAAAATATTGTATGTTTGAGACATGACGAATCCCACAGCACCTAAGCCTATCGAATTCTTGGGTAGTTCACTTGATGATTTGCGCATGTTTCCAGCGTCGGCTCGGAGCGAGGCAGGTCACCAGCTAGACCAAGTTCAAAATGGTCGTGAGCCGGACGACTGGAAGCCTATGCCGTCCGTTGGGCAGGGCGTCAAGGAAATACGGGTCAGAGATGTTGCCGGTGTATTTCGGGTTATTTACGTGGCCAAATTCGGTGATGTTGTTTATGTGCTGCACTGCTTTCAAAAGAAGACACAGAAGACCAGCAAGCGTGACCTAGATTTGGCTGAAAAACGTTACCGGGTACTAGCGCAGGAGTATAAACGATGAGCAATGAGCGCTTTGCAAGTGTGTGGGACGCCATTGAAGACACGCCAGCGCAAGCTGAAAATATGAAGCTACGCTCAACGTTGATGATGGCTCTTAAAGACCACATCGACCGTGCTGGCTTGAATCAATCGCAAGCAGCCAAACTGTTTGGTGTCACGCAACCGCGTGTTTCCGACTTGATGCGTGGCAAGATCTCTTTGTTCGGCCTGGATGCTCTGGTGAACATGGCTGCTGCAGCTGGCTTACATGTGGAAATGCGGGTCACCGTGGCAGCATAGAGGATAATTGAAAACTGTAGATAAGCTGGATTGGCATACGCTGCTGTAAATCTACGCTGAGGAGCTATTGAAGTTCGTCACCGCACTTTTCAAAACTTGATAGCGTCGCCCCCTGCCTCCTTTTCACTCTTGAACAGTGATCCTTTTAAGTAACGTGTCCAACATTATTTTCAAATGCTCATCATCAGGTAATGTCTGGTTTCGACGCTTTAACCGATTTTCTTTGATACGTGCTCGGCGTTAATCTTGTGTAACGATCAACCTTGATGGTGAGGAGGCAGCCGCGGCGGATGTGGCCTTGAAGCACTCCTTCATCTAGGCCGGAGAGCTGCGAGAAGCGTTCGATGGTCATCGTTGGCACGGTGGCCGGAACCTGGGGCGCGTTACTCGTTTCCATGTGTCATTACCTGCACTGTAATGGGCTGCGATAGTCTTTGAATCCTGAATTCATAGAATAAGCGTTAGTGCGAAGCAAGCTCATTGTAAAAAGAGGGGTTGTCCTGAATCGTCGCCAGTACCTTAGCGGCGAGCCCCGTTGGGTTACGGCGCTTGGTTTCCCAGCTTTTAATGGTGTCCACGCTGGTTCCCATAGCCTCGGCAAACTCAGCCTGAGAGACGTGTAGCTGGGCGCGAATGGCCTTTACATCAGCCACCTCATGGCGTGTGAGGCGGCTGGCATGCGCTTTGCTTTGTTTGATCTCAACGACTTCCTGTAGTGATGATTGCAGTTCGTCAAAAATGCTCATTCGGAAATCTCCGCCTTCAGTTGGTGGGGCAGTGTTTTCAGAGCGGCCTTTTGAGCGGGCGTTAAGCTGTTCTTCGCGCTCTTGGGGTAAACCAGTATCAGGTAGCTTCTTTCTGTCATCGATAAAAGTAAATAACCCGAGCGACACTGCTCTTACTTTTTTTGATCCGATGCCATGCGGATTTTCGCAGGCTCCCGTATCAGCACCTTGCTTGCTTTTAATCGGCTCGCTAGTAGGAGGTGTTCTGCAGAGGATGTGCGGCGCTTTTATTTTTTATTTAAGTCATAATTGTTTGATTTTTTTATTAAAAATAAGTTTTATATTTTTTTTGATGTCGTGTTTTTGTGTTTTTAAGTCTGAAGGTATAGAGTGAAATTCTATCATTATCCAGATGCTGGAGGCGTTACATGACCACTCAAACGCTTGAGTCACGCATTCGTGACAAAATTCGCAAAAGTCGGCGGATGGTATTTCTACGTGATGATTTCGCTGCTCTGGGTGGTTATGACCAAGTTGGCCGTGTGCTTCGGCAATTAGAAGCGCAGGGTAGATTAGTCCGTATTGGAAAGGGCCTATACGCCAAAGCGCGCCAAAACCGTATCACTGGCAAACCAATGATTGCGGCGCCCGGTGGCTTTGACCAGGCTGCCAAAGAGGCATTGAATCGCCTAGGGGTTCAGTGGGAGCAAGCCAGTGCAGAAAAGGCTTATCAGGCCGGCCGCACACAAATTCCTGCGCGAGTGGTGGTCAAAGTAAAAGGCCCATTTAATCGGCAGATTGCCTACGGCAAATATCGCTTGGGTATCGAGCGAGCTTCTCCATGAGTATCGATCCGGGATTATTTCCCGATGTGGCGGATGCGCTGGGTATCGACAGCCCCGCTATTGTGGAAAAAGACGTGTATGCCGTCCTGTTATTGAGTCTGCTTGCTGAGCTGCATTTGGAAACGTTTGAGCTAGTATTCGCAGGGGGCACCAGCCTAGCAAAAGCCCACCTCAAGCTTTTCCGTATGTCAGAGGATATTGATATCAAGCTAGTGCCTCGCGATGAGGTAGTAGCGGGCATGTCTAAGACGGCGCTTAAGACAGCCAGAAAGGCGGTGCTGACCGAGATAGAGGCAATCATTAACCGCTCTCATATTCTAGAACTTGATCCCGTTGATGGGATCGTGAAGCGTAACGAGTACCGGTATGCAGAGTTTACCGTTCGTTACCCTCGGACTGAGGGAAACATTTCAGCGCTTAGACCTGGCTTAAAGCTAGATGTCACAGCATCAGAACTTTATGAGCCCGCCGTTTTGTGCTCTGTCAGTTCTTTATATGCCGATGTTCTTAAGTTACCCCCAGAGGTAGTTTCATTTCTGGTGGTTAGCTTACATGCCACGATCAGCGAGAAGCTGGTGGCATTATTGCGTCGCACGGCTCACGTGAATCGTGACCCTTCTCGAAAAGACGATGAAACCCTGGTGAGGCACGTCTACGATCTTCACATGGCAACATCCGGCGGATATCAGGTGGCCGCATTACGTAGGTTGGTAAAGGCGGTAATACAGACGGATGTGGTTCAGTTCGGCAACCAGCATGCGGAATTTGTCACCAACCCAGCAGATGAACTGCTATATGGCCTTGGGTGCTTACAGGTCAATCCGATTCATCAGGATCGCTACGAGCGTTTTATCGGGCCTTTGGTTTATCATGATGAGCCTGCCACCTGGTATGAAGCCTTACAGACAGTGGCCGAGTTGGCTCAACTGCTGCTGCCTGACGGTAATGCTGGGAGCTAGTGCCTACTTTTCCAAATATTACCGTCCGTAATTTATTGATCACGTTTTATTGATCTGGCAACAGTTTTCCGGACACTTTTTTAAGCGGCTGGTCGTAGCCTCGATTCATAGTCCGCTGGACTCATGTCGTCGTTGCTGAAGAGCAGCCACCAGCCACGCCGCCGACGCCTATGGGCACACAGGCGATTTTGGCGAGATTATTCCAGGCGCAAGAGGGGACATTATCGTGCTCAAAGACAACCCTTTGGATGATATCAATGTCCTTACAAAGCCGGATGAGCAGCTTATGCTAATTATGAAAGGGGGAGTGGCTTACAAAAATGTGCGCTAGTCAGGGGTAATATTACTGAATGCGTAGGCCACTAAACTATATCAAAACAAAACCAACACAATACGTTTAGTGGCCGTTCAAGGCAGATGCCAATTGTCCACTTACAATAACGGTAAGACCCTGGCGTAAAGCGCACAATCCTCGCCATAGCACCCACAGGACGCCTCGTTTAGGCCTGGCCGATCAAGCACTGTAATTTCACCACGGTGATAGCTAATCAGGCCGCGTGTTTGTAGCGATATTGCCGCTAGCGTAATCCCCGCACGCCTGACCCCAAGCATCATGGCCAGAAATTCATGGGTCAAATGCAGTTGATCAGTACCTGCGCGATCCTGGCTCATCAACAGCCAGCGGGCTAGGCGCGCTTCAATTTGATGAAAATGGTTACAGGCCGCAGACGTTGCCAGTTGGCACATTACCACATAGATATATCGCTTCAGTCGCTGATGTAATACCGGGCTGTTCAGCAGTAGCTGTTGAAAGAGGGCAGCGTTAAGGCGTAGGGCCGACCCTGCACCTTGAACCACCGCGAGCAGCTGTGCTTCTTCGATGCCTAGCACCAGGGAAATGCCCAGCATGCCCTCTCGCCCCGCCATCGCGACTTCCAGCTGGTTGTCAGCATCGGTCATGGCGATCAGTGAAATGAAGCTATCGATGGGAAAATAGACGTGATTGATCGTCCTAGTGGGGTGGGCCAGCACCTCGCCAAATGCGAGCTCAATGGTTTCACAGGCAGCCATAAAAGCATCGCGCTCTGTAGTCGGTAGCCCTGCCAGTAGCTGATTGGCATCAGCAACGTGAAAAACAGACGTCATGTGCCTCTCCGGTTAACAGAACCTGACAAACGGCACACTGACACTCTCTGTCATTTTTATGTCGGCTGTAGTGTTACCGCTATCAGGCCTTGTCGCGGTAGCCCTACACATTAACCCTGGGTAATTTAAGCGTCGGCACGCTAGCGCACACAACGTGCTAATGCGTTTTACGCTAGGTGAGTGGGCCGGCTTGGGCGCTCACATTACGGCATGATGATTGAGCAGGCGGTCATACTCGTTCTTGACCACCGAGTAGCACTCGCACACGCGCGCCTCCAGGCCTGGCCTGTCGGTTACCGTAATATGTCCCCGGTTGTAAGAGATCAGGCCTGCCCGCTGAAGCTTGCCTGCCGCTTCAGTGACTCCCTCACGACGAACGCCCAGCATATTGGCGATCAATTCGTGAGTCATGAGCAGTTCATTGCTTCGCAGCCGGTCAAGGCTGAGCAGCAGCCAGCGGCATAATTGTTTATCAAGGCTATGATGACGGTTGCATACGGCAGTCTGCGCCATCTGGGTTAGCAAGGCTTGGGTATAGCGCAGCAGCAGGCGCTGCATAGAACCGGCGCGATAAAACTCGTTTTTAAGCAGTTGGCCCTTGAGCCGGTAAGCCTGCCCCGCGCTTTGAACGATCGCGCGGCTAGGCGTCGTTTCACCGCCCATAAACAGCGATACGCCAACGACACCTTCGTAACCCACCACAGCGATTTCCGTTGAGGCGCCATCTTCCATTACGCAAAGCAGTGAAACGATGGCATCAAGAGGAAAGTAGACATGGCTCATTTGTTTGCCTGATTCAGACAGCGATTGACCCAATGTAAGCGTCACCTTCTCGAAATTTGGCGATAAAGAGATTAGTTCTTCTTCGGTCAGCAGGCCAAGCAAAGCATTCTGCTGCAAATCTTCAGTTTTTAGCATAGAACCCTCTCTCTATGGCTGGCTGTCGCGCAGCTTATGATTAGAATGCCGACGTGGGGTAACCGTTATACGTAACAATATTCTTATATATCAAAAGCCTAGATGCATATCGATTAATTATAGAGCGTTACGCAGTAGAGACTGTACGCTATCGAACATACAGGTGTATCACCATAATGAGATAACACGAACCGTATGGTTTAAAAGTAGGTTTTTTTTGTTCATTTCATCACCTCATGTACGCGAGCGTACAATCAGTTACAGAGAGGTCGTGTAACGATGCATAGAGTGAGGCAATGGATATGCCGATACAGGATGTTCCACTTTGCACTGCAAGGAGCGCAGCGCTTCTATTTTCAAACCTTCAAGCTCAGACCGGCTTTTTCATAGCCAAGAAAAGATTCCTCTCAGTTTGTTAAATGGGGAGGCTCCCGTTATAAAGTCAGGAGCGAGTCAATGAAACGGGAGCATCCCATACTGTGCGCTAACTACCGACAAGGTGTCGTGCAAACACATAAGGATATCGCCGAGCAGGATCATATAGACAGGCGATTGCATAACGCCGAAGCTGCCCTGCAGGATGCAGCGGAGTGGGCTCAGGCGACATTGAACTCGATCGGCGATGCCGTGATAACGACTGACCTATCGTGCCGAGTTACCTACCTGAACCGTGTCGCTGAAAGCCTGACCGGTTGGTTGAGTATCGATGCACTGGGTAAGCCCTTGGCCGAGGTGCTTGTCCTCGTTGATAGTCACACATTCCTTACCGCCACTAATCCTGCCCAGCGTGCTATGGAGGGTAACCGCATTGTCGGGCTCGCTATGGATTGCGTGATGATTCGTAAGGATGGCAGAAAAAATGCTTCGTGTGTTGGCTGCACCCTATCGAATCGATCCCCACGAACTGCGCATTACCACCAGTATCGGCATCAGCCTTTATCCTGATCACGGTACCGATGCCCATCGCAGAGGCCCGTGGCCTTATCGGTCCCATTGGCCACTGGGTGCTGCTTGAGACTTGCCGACGGTTACAGGCATGGCGAGCGCAGGGCGTTGAGATCGTGCCTATCGCTGTCAATATGTCGGCTATAGAACTGCGCGATAAGTCATTGCCTGCCCATATTGCCGAGATACTGTCTGAGACGGGGTTAGAAGCCCATTTTCTAGAACTGGAGGTGACCGAAAGCAGCCTTATTTATCATGAAAATGACGCTTCAATAGCGACACTGTTTGAGTTGAGTCAACTAGGCATACGCATTGCCATTGACGACTTCGGCTCGGGGAGTGCCAGCCTGAAGCGCTTGAAATGCTTTCCTCTCGACACGCTCAATATCGCTCCCTGTTTTGTTAATGATATGCTCGACAGCTTAGAAAATACTAGTTTCATCAAGGCCCTTATCAACTTTGGTCAGAACTTGGCCTTACGGGTCATTGCCAAAGGCGTTGAGACTCAAGCACAGCTGGATCAGCTCACGTTGCAAGGTTGCGATGGGGCCCAAGGCTTTTTGTTCAGTAAACCGCTTTCGGCAACAGATTTCCGCGCACTACTCAGCCCCGAAAGACCTAAATGGCCACTTAGCCATTTGAATGTTGAGCTTACCTAAGGCACTTAACTGCCTACCTCGTAAACACCCGCTCATTTTTATAAGCACTGTGAAGCGTTAAAAACCCCGCACAATGCGATTGAAAGCAACTATTCAAAAGCGCTATCATGAATACTAATAACAACGATTATCATGATGCTTATTGCTCTGCTTCTTCTTTGCTCCTAATTCCAACTGAGACTTACACCATGCCTCGTCTGCCGTTTGCTCGTCGCCCCTTGGCGCGCTCAATTTCCGCGCTGATTCCCGTTACCGCGGTGTTGTTTTGCGCATCCGCCTACGCTCAAGAAGAGACTACTTCCAACGACACCGTTGTCGTTACGGCCACTGCTCTTAAGGTCGACACTCCGCTGGTGGAAACCCCTCGCCCAGTTTCAAGCGTTGACCGTGAAGAGCTGGAAACCCGCAACGTTCAACAGCTGGATGAAACCTTCCGCTACCGTGCGGGCGTGTTGTCGGGTCATTTCGGTAGCGACAACAACACCGATTGGTTCAAGGTGCGCGGGTTTGACCAGTCCACTTACCAGGATGGCCTGCGTATCTACCGCGAGGGGTTTTATCAGTGGCTGCCCGAGCCCTTCGGCTTGGAGCGAGTGGATGTCTTCAAAGGCCCATCGTCTATTTTGTACGGTGAGGCGCCTCCCGGCGGTTTGATTAATGCGGTGAGCAAGCGCCCGACCGAAACACCCCAAGGTGAGGTCAATTTGCAGCTTGGCAACCGCAATCACCGCCAAGTAGGCATCGATACCAGCGGGCCGGTGGGCGAGTCAGAGGATGTACGCTACCGCCTAGTGGGCCTCTATAAAGAGCGCGATGGCGATTTAAATGCCACGGATAACGAGCGTTACTACTTTGCCCCGAGCCTGGCGGTAGACTTCAGCGACGATACGACCGTCACGTTCTTGGCCAGCGTGCAAAAAGACGATGGCGTCCCGGTGAATTCCTTCAAGCTGCCCTATGGCACTGTGGAGAACACGCCCTTTGGTCGTGTCGACCCACAAACCAACCTCAGTGAGCCTGGTTACGATAAAGATGAGCGCACCCAGTGGGCATTAGGCTACGAACTGCGCCATAACGTTAACGATACCTGGCGTTTTGAGCAGGATTTGCGCTACAGCGAGCTGGATTTAGAACTACGCAGCACCTACGCCTTCTTTATGGCCGATGAGCGGCAGGCAGCCCGTGGGCATGTCTACCGCGATGGCACCATCGATAGCTGGACGGTCGATAACCGTATGGTGGGTACCTGGTACTCTGACCGCACCGAAAACACGCTACTGTTGGGGGTGGATTATCAAAACCTCGGCGTGAGCGGCCAAGAAGCGGATCCTTTCCCGTTCGGCGATCCCATCGATATTTTCGACCCCACTTATGGCAATTACACGCCGGTGAGCGCGGATGACCTGCTTACCCGTGAAATCGATAAAGAACAGACGGGCCTGTATGCTCAAAATCAACTGCGCATTGATGACCGTTGGGTGCTGCTAGGCGGTGTGCGCTATGACCAAGCAGAAACCGAAAATAGTAACCTAACGGCGGGAACGACCCAGCGTTCAGATGATGATCAAGTATCTTGGTCGGGTGGCGCTATGTATCTGGGAGACAACGGTGTTAACCCTTATATCAGCTACACTGAGTCATTTGATCCGTTGGGCCGGGTTGACGATGCGGGCGACCTCTACGAGCCTCGTGAAGGCCGCCAGTGGGAAGCCGGTGTGAAGGTGGCGCCCTTTGGTTGGGATGGCTACGTGACCGCGGCGCTGTTTGATTTGGAAGAGAGCAACACGCTGGTGAACTCCCCAGCGGGCTTTCAGGTACAAGAGGGTAAGCGCACTTCACAAGGCTTTGAACTGGAAGGGGTTGGTTATCTAACCGACGCGCTAAAAGTCACCGCGGCTTACACTTATACCGACTCTCGCTTGGAAGACGATGATCGCGCGCCGTTAATTCCTCGTCACCAAGCCTCCACTTGGCTGGATTATGCCTTCACTGGCGGCGCACTAAATGGCGTTACGCTGGGTGGTGGCGTGCGTTATGTAGGCAGTACCGTTGACACCAGTGTCGCCGACAACACTGAGGTAGATAGCTACACCCTGCTTGATGCCATGGTGGGCTACGAGTTTGCCGACGGCTGGCAGGCCCAGGTCAACGTTAATAACCTTACCGATAAAGAGTACGTGGCCAGCTGTGAATACTGGTGCTACTACGGCGAATCCCGCAGTGTGATTGGCAGTGTGAAATATAGCTGGTAGAGCCTATTGCTTAACACATCGCCCGGCCATATTAGCCGGGCGTTTGCGTCTCTGGGTGCTTTAGAATCAAGGAGTATTTTCATAGCGTGCTATTATTGCTAGCAATGATGTTAGTGATAGCATTAAGGAGAGTGTGAAAATGGCAACTATAACGGTGCGTAATTTGGATGATGAACTCAAAGCGCAGCTCCGTGTTCAAGCGGCGAACCATGGGCACTCTATGGAAGAAGAGGTGCGGGTGATTCTTCGCCAGGCGCTAGTAAAGCCACAACAGGGTGGGTTGGGAAGTCGTATACATCAGCGTTTTGCCGCTGAGATCGAATTGGAATTAGCGTTGCCAAGACGTGAGGAAAAACCAAGGGCCACGGACTTTGAGTCGTGATTATTCTTGATACCAATATATTGTCGGAATTGATGCGCCCGGCGCCCAATATGAGGGTAGTAAATTGGCTTAATGCTGAGGAGCCTCTCGGCGTCACGATAACCGCTATTACCGTGGCCGAAATTCTTTACGGTATTGAACGTCTGCCTGATGGCAATCGTAAGCAGCGCTTTGCACAGCTAGCTGCCGAGATGTTTGAAGAAGACTTTACTGAGCGTATTTTACCTTTTGATGAAGTAGCCGCTGCCTATTATGCAACTTTAGTTGCTGACAGCGAGCGTTCAGGCCGGGTAGTGCATTCTGCTGATGCTCAAATCGCCGCCATTTGTCAGCAGCACCACGCCCAGCTTGCCACCCGCAATGTGAAAGACTTCGAGCATTTAGGCATCTCCATTATTGATCCCGGGAGAGTCGGGTAGCGTCTTCAAGGCTGACGAAGCACAGTGTTGCTAAACAATCTGTATCTACAGACCTAAAGAAGTTGTGAGCTCATCCACCTCGCTTCCAGCCTATAAAGCGGTGGCTGAGTATTTGTTGGAGAATGCCCCTTAGTCCAGAGCTGCCAACCTTTCCGTGTAAGCATTTAATTTGCTGCTGGTGATCAAGAGCCGACGGCGCGCGCGCGTCATGCCGACGTACAATAGGCGAGTCTCTTGGGCGTGGCGCTCTTCATTGTCGGCAAGTTCACCCACGCCACATAGCAGCACAGTATCAAACTCCAGCCCTTTACTGCTTTGTCGACTAAGCAGCACTACCTCATCGGCCATGGGGTCATACTCCCGCTTGGAGGCAGCATCCTGGAGACAGCGACTAGGAATGCCTGCTTTCTGTAGAGCACTATGAAAGCGCTTACCTTGAGCGTTGTGGGCATAAATGATGGCAATGCTGTTTAACTCGCTGCCGTCTTCATGCCAACGTTTCACGCAGTGAGCGATATAGCGTGCTTCGTCCTCTTTGTTGTGGCGCAGACGAAAGGCGGGAGTGGGGCCGTTAACACCAGCCACTTCCGGTTCAATCAACGGGATATGGTCGTCGTCCGCATCTTGGGCTTGCAGAAAGTCTTTAGCAAAGTCGTAGGCGAAAGTCAGAATTTCCCGAGTATTTCGATAGTTAAGCTTTAAGATAGTCGTTCGCCCACGAGCCTGGATGCCTGCTGTAGAGAGCGGAAATTTTAAAGACTGCTTCTGGTAAATTGATTGAGCATCGTCATAGAGAAGTAATAACGAGTTGGTGGTGGGGTCGATCATCTGTACTACAAGCTTTAGCCAGGCCTGTTCGAAATCGTGGCCTTCATCAATCATTAACGCGCTGTATTGAGCGCGCGGAATCCACCCTTCGTCGACCGCGTTAATCACGCTCTCTACTTGCCTTTCGTAAGCGGGCTGGCTGCCAGGCAGCGTTTTGATATCGTAGGTATCAAGCTGCCGCTTACACCACTCATGGAAGTGGTGAACCTGCACTTTTTCCGCAATGCCTTTTTCGGCAATGAACTGGCGCAATCGCGCTGCAAGCGTAATATTGAAACACAGCACGAGCATCGGCTTTTGAACCGCCTGAGCCAAGTGCAGGCAGCGATAGCCTAAGATCAATGTTTTGCCAGAGCCCGCCACGCCATGAATCACTCGATGGCCATCGCCCATATTGCGTGCCAGCCGCTCTTGCTGAAGATCCATTACGCGTACGACATCCGGAATCATGTCAATAGCGTGCTGGGTATCTTCTTCGGCGTCAAAGAGATCTTGAGTTGGCGAGTCAATGCGTACCTCTGGAAACAGTTGCCAACGAATCCGGTCAATTTGCGGTACGCTTAGCTCCCCGCCAAAGTTGTACTCAAACATATCCCACAAGCGCTGCTGAAACGCTTCTGGGTCGGTCGTGGATAGCATTTCATCTTTGCATATAAGTCGATGGGCGGGGAGTATGCGTTCCTGCTCCTCTGCGCTGACAGCCTGATCCCACTGGCGGCGAGTAATATTAGGGAATACAACGCCATGGCCGTATGGAAAGCAAAGTTTACCCTGGTAGCGTGCGTTGGTTTGAGTAAGCTGAGGGTCTCGTTCCAATTGGTTAATGGCGGCAAATGAACATTGCCTAGCTTGTTGCAAAGGGTTGCTAACGGTTTTAAACCCTTCGTTTGTGAAAAGTTCCGCCCGTTCTGGCGTCATCGAGCGCAGCGTGTCAATTTTCCAATCTTTGACTTCTAAAAAGAGCAGTCCACGGCTGGGATATAGCAGAATAAAGTCCGGATAACGGCGCTGCCGCCCAATTGGTATGTCGTACCAAACTAGATAGTTATCTTCCAGAAGGCTTTCTAGCCGTTGACCAAAGCGACGTTCGCCGCTGGTCATTCGGGTAATAGTGCTTAACGCTGGAAGGATGGTGGCCATAATGTCGTGTTCCGTAAAAGCGGTATTGCCAGCTTCTTATTAGATGCGAGATTGCTAAATCATCTTAATAACACTGAGAGCAGGGCACAACTAATTACCTCTTATTATCGCCTTTCATTTTGGTGCGAGATTACCAGTACACGGGATACACCCAATTGTCAGCCCGCAGCGGGGCGTGGGTAGCTTCAGCGTTGTTGAACAACCGCATCCAACTCAGTGACGGTTTGATGTGGTTTACGCGGCACACAAATCGGACTGCCGCTTTCGGGATCGTGGATGACATGGGCATCCAGGTCGAACACGCGCTTAAGGTTAGGGGCGGTAAAAACCTCGCTAGGCGCGCCGCTGGTAACAATACGGCCATCGCACATCATCACTAAATGATCAGCGTAGGCGGCGGCCAGGTTCAGGTCGTGGAGCACCAGCAGCAGGGTGCGGCCTTTTTCATGAGCCAGGCGCGAAAGCAGCTCAAGCAAATCCACCTGTACCTTCAGATCCAGAAAGGTCGTGGGCTCATCAAGCAGGATCAGGTCGGTTTGCTGGGCCAGCACCATGGCAATCCAGCAGCGCTGGCGCTGGCCGCCGGAGAGCGCATCGACGTTGCGCTCGGCAAACTCCGTTACGTGGGTATAAGCCATGGCTTCACGAATGGCCTCGGCATCCTGCTGAGCATTTTTCTGCCATAACCCCTGGTGCGGAAAGCGGCCCATGCCCACTAACTGTTTTACGCTCAGCCCCTCGGGTGCCACTGGCCCCTGGGGCAGAATCCCCAGGCGCTTGGCGACCTCCCGCGTCTTGCTGCGATGAATATCCTTGCCATCCAAATAGACATGCCCTCCGCTAGGCGTGAGCGTGCGGGCAAGGGTTTTCAGCAGCGTCGACTTGCCACTGCCGTTGGGGCCCAACAGCACCGTGAGTTTGCCTTCCGCAATGGCGATATCCACACCATCCAGCACACGCCGAGTGTCGTAACCTGCTTGCAAGGCTTCTCCGGTCAAACGAGGAGACTGGTGAGAAGGGTGTGTCATGGCAGGGCTCATTGAGGTTGTTAACGCAGGCAGAACCGTAAGCCAAAATATTATCATTTTCAATATCTACCACTGGCAGTTAATCGCTGCTCTCACCGGTTTTCCCACGTGGAGTAGACCTTTATGTCTTTATGTGCATAATACAATCATTATCATTTAGATATGTATTACGTTTTCTGGGAATCGTTCACTCAAAAGGTAAAAAATGCGCATTAAGACTCGTCCAGTATTGTGGCTCACGGTGACGCTCGCCGGTTTGGTGGCTATCAGTCAAGCTCACGCGCAGGAGTCAACAACTGCAGAGTCACAAAGCGGCACCAGTGATGCCGACTCGACCATGGTGGTAACCGCTACCCGCAGCCACAGCGAAGCAGGTCAAACGCCACAGCGGGTAACGATCATCAGCCGTGAACAGATCGAGCAACAGCTAGCGATTACCGATGACCCGGGCCAGGTGTTCAGCAATCTGATTCCCTCTTACTCACCCAGTCGCCAAAAGCTCTCTAATGCGGGCGAAACATTCCGCGGCCGCGACGCGCTTTTTCTGATTGATGGTGTGCCGCAGTCCAACCCGCTGCGGGACAGCTCCCGGGATAGCTATACCATTGACCTTTCCATGGTGGAACGTATTGAAGTGATCCACGGGGCCAGCGCCGAGCACGGTTTAGGTGCGACCGGCGGCTTGATCAACCTGGTGACCCGGCGTGCCGAAGGCAGGGGCATTAGCCAACACGCGGGCATTAGCCTGACCATGGCTGATGATCTCCAGTCGGATGGGCTAGGCAACAAGCTGGACTACCGCATTAGCGGGCAGCAAGGCGATTGGGATTTCGTTGCCGCAGCGACGCGTCAGGAGCGCGGGGTTTTTTACGATGGCAACGATGAGGTGGTTGGTATTGCCTACCCAGGCGAGCTGCAAAACTCGGAAAGCTACGATCTTTTCGGCAAGCTGGGCTACTGGATCGACGACAACCAGAATGTTGAGTTCTCGCTGAATCACTTCGATTTGGAAGAGGGCAACGACTACGTACCGGTCACCGGAGACCGCTCCGCAGGTGTTCCCACCACGGCACGCAAAGGCCGTCGTGACGGCGAGCCTGGGTTCAACGAAGTGACCTCGGCGCGGCTTTCCTACTCTCACGCTAACTGGTTTGGCAACGAGCTGGACGCCCAAGTGTATCGTCAGCGCTTCCGTGCACGCTTTGCCACTACGCCATTTTTCCCTTATCTGGATAGTGCAGGGGATACCCAGTATGACCAGACGCGGAATGAATCTGACAAAACGGGCTCCAAATTCACCTTGAACCGTGATGGTATGCTGGATGACCGTTTGGGTGTGACAGTTGGTTTGGACATATTGGAAGACGAAACAAGCCAGATGCTGGTGCATACCGGGCGCACCTACGTGCCGGAAAGCCGCTATCGTAATTTGGCGCCTTTCCTGCAGGGCCAGTTCAAACTCGCGGATCCTCTCACGCTGCACGCCGGGGTGCGTCACGAGCATGCCGAGCTTGAGGTGGATACTTTCCAAACGATTGATCGCAGCAATGTCACCCAAGATAACGTCACCGTGGACGGTGGCAAGCCCAGCTTCGATGAAACGCTGTATAACGTCGGCTTAACCTATCAAGCCACCGACTGGGCCCAGCTGTACGCCAACTATTCGGAAGGTTTTGGCATGCCCGATGTGGGCCGGGTGCTACGCGGCATTGGCACAGCGGGCCAGGATGTGGATACCCTGCTGCAGCTGCAGCCCATCGTGACCGATAACCGTGAGATTGGCGCGCGCTTCGACTGGGATGGCTACGGGTTAGAGATCAGCTATTACGAATCCAACTCGGATTACGGCCAGCGGCTTACCGAGCAGAATGGCACCTGGGTCGGTAGCCGAGAGAAAACCGAGATCCAGGGCATTGAGATTACCGGCGACATGCAGGTGGCCGACAAGCATGACCTGTCGCTCTCTTATGCCCACACCGAAGGTAAGTCGGATCAGGATGGCGACGGTAGCGTAGATACCAAACTCACCGGTATCAATATCGCCCCGGATACGCTCAAACTGGGCTGGAGCGCTACCTGGAACGACCGTGTTTCTACGCGCTTGCAGGGTAGTTACTACTTCGATCGCAGCGTCGATAATCCTGAACTGGATTTTGACGGCTACGGCTTAGTGGATGCTTCTCTAGCTTATCGCCTGCCCACCGGCAGGGTGTCAGTGGGTATCGAAAACCTCACCGATGAAGACTACATCACCTACTACTCCCAAGCCGCACGCATCAGCGACGAGTACTACTTCACCGGGCGTGGCCGCACTTTCACGCTGGGGTACCAGCTAGATTTCTAGTCAGCCGTTTTCTACTTTCTATTTTTTATGCTCGATACTGTTTGGCGGTGCCCCGAGGGTGCCGCTTTTTTTCGTCAATCGACCCTAAACGCGAGCTCTCGATCGATGCAATAAATAGACAAAAAAGGGCGCGCCTATCCCGGCAACGAAGATGCCCGCAGGCAGGTCTTTGGGTAAAAAGGCCACTCGGCCCAGCAGGTCGGCGTAAAGCACTATCAACGCGCCGACCAGTGCTGACGCGGGCACCAGCTGTGCCATATTGCGCCCCACCAGCCTGGCTGCCAGGTGGGGGGCAATTAAGCCCACAAAGCTTAAGCTCCCTGCAAACGCCACGGCGGCACCGGCCAGCGCCACGCTGCAGGCAAGCAAGACTAAACGGCTACGCAGAATCGCCACCCCGAGTCCTTCTGCAACGGCGTCGCCTAGCGCCATGGCGTCTGCATGTCGGGCGAAGGCTAGGCTGATCGGTACCGTGATTAATAACCACGGTAACAGGCCCTGAACATCCCCCCATTGCGCTGCGTAAAGGCTGCCGGTGAGCCAGACATAGGCGGTCATGGCGGCCGAGTCATCGCTGATCACGATTAACAGGGTGGTGCCAGCGCCCATGGCGGCGGCAAGGCCAATGCCGACCAGTACCATGCGCGATGGGCTGATGCCGTTTTTCCAAGCCAAGCTAACCACCAGCAGTGCTGACACCAGCGCCCCCAGCATGGCTGCAAAGGGTAGTAAGTGGATGCTCAGTGTCGAGCTGAGCAGTGCCAGGAAGAGTACTGCCGCCAGTGCTGCGCCGCTGGTAATGCCGATCACATCCGGGGAGGCTAGCGGGTTACGCACAATGCTCTGCAGAATTGCCCCCGCTATTGCCAGTGCGGCACCGACCAGTATCGCTAATGCAATACGTGGCAGCCTTAACTCCCAAACGATAAACGTGATATCGCTATTCTGTGGAGCGGCTAGTGCGTGTAGCACCTGGGTGAACGACGTCGGAAAACTGCCTAGACAAAGCGATAGCACGGCGCTGGCTACCAATAAAAGGCTGAGCATTAGAATGCTGCGCAGTAAGCGGTTACTGTTGTTCTGCGCCTCGCTATCGAGGGTTAACGTTGCTGCTTGTCTCATTGGCCAGCCATTTTGCGTCGTGCCAGGTAGATAAAGAAGGGCGTGCCGATCAGCGCAGTCATGACGCCGACCGGTATCTCCTGGGGGGGCATTAAAAAGCGCGAGGCAAGATCGGCCAGCAGTAGCAAACAAGCCCCCAGTAGGGCGCAGGCAGGTAGCAGCCAGCGATGGTCGATGCCAAATATTCCCCGTGCCATATGGGGCACAATCAGGCCGACAAAACCGATCATGCCCGCCAGCGCCACGGAGCTGCCCGCCAGCACAATCACAATTAAGCCGAGCAGCAGCTTGATGGTGGTGGCCTGCATGCCCAGCCCCGTGACCATATCATCGCCCAGCAGCAGCGCGTTGGCGTGGCGGGTTAGCAGTGCGCTGAGGAGCAGCGCTGCGCCGAAAAGTGGCAGTAAGGGCGCTATCAATGAAAGATCGCGCCCCGACACTGAGCCCGCCAGCCAGTAGAGCACGCTTTCAAAACTTTGCTGGTCAATGACCAGTAACCCTTGGCTGAACGATACAAACATCGCCGTTACCGCTACACCTGCCAGCACAACCCGCAGCGGGGAGAGTTCTCCGTGGCGGCCGCGGCTTAACACTACTACCAGTACGGCCGCCACCAGTGCGCCCAACAGTGCGGCCCAAACGTAGTGGGCGGGCGTGTGCAGCGGCAATAGCGCAACCGCGACCACCACAAAAAACATCGCGCCAGCGTTAATGCCGAGAATGCCCGGCGATGCCAGCGGGTTGCGCGTCATGGTCTGCATCAGCGCCCCGGCAATCGCCAGGCTGGCGCCCACCAGAGTGGCGATCACCGCGCGAGGCAGGCGCTCGGTTAGCAGAATAATGTGGGCGATATTGGTCGGGTCGTAATGGGCGAGCGAGCCGAACAGAGACGATAGGGCGATCTCTGTTGTGCCTAGCATTACGCTGGCGAAAAAAGCACTCAACGCCAACAGCGCCCCAAGCAGAAGGCCAATACTTTTTGCGGCGACGCTGTTCAGCATGAAGTCGGCTCCCCATGACTGGAGGGGGCCGGCAGGCAAGCTTGATGCTGCGTCGGTTCCGGTTGCGGCAGTTTATAGTGGCTATATAGATCGTCCAGCATGGCGTTGGCCGCAAGTATGCCGCCGCCCATCATCCAACTGACCGGATCGACTTCAAAAACGCGCCCGCTTTGTACCGCTGACAGCTGTTGCCAGAGAGGGTGGGAGGCCCAGTGCCGGTAATTATCTGCAATGGCGGGGTCATCCGGTTCCAGCAGAATAAACAGGGCATCGGCATCCAGCACGGGAATGTTTTCCGTACTGGAAAGCTTCATTCCCCAGCTCTGGCTTTGCAGGGTATCCGGTTGCGCAAAGCCCAGCTCGTTCAGAATCGAGCCTGCAAAGCCGCTGGTATAGATACGCACATGGTCGCTTTTAAAGCGCACCACGGCGACTTTTTGCGGCCACTCATCGCCCAGTTTGACGGCGATCTGCTGGCGAAAATCGGCGACACGATCATCCCATTGCTCAAGGAGCTCATTTGCCTGCGCTTGGCGGCCAGTAGCATTGGCCACTATGTTCAGCGTGGTCTTGAAGTTAAACACCGTAGGCGCTGATACCGTGGGGGCAATAGCATTGAGTAGCGGCGCTATGCGCGCATGGCGAAAGTCGCTGGCAATTATCAGGTCTGGATCAAGCCAGGCAATCTTTTCCAGATTGGGTTGGGTTTCCAGCCCTACGTGTTCGACGCCATCAAGTTGGTCACGCAAGTAGCGGTACATGGGTTTTTCCAGCCATGAATTGACGACGCCAATAGGCGTCAGCCCAAGGGCTACGGCGCTGTCGGTAGCCCCCTGGTAAAGCGTCACAATGCGGGGTGATTCCGGAGGGCTGCTCGGCGTGTTGGCGGCTGCCATTAAGGGCATTAGCGCCGTCAGCGTTACTAGCAACACACACATTAAAACCTTCTTGCCATGGGTGTGTGCTTTCAACATTGATGTCACTTTACGGTTGGCCTGGAGTGAAGAGCCAGGATGATGGCATGGTGTAAAAGCTAATGCAAAGCATTACCAAATGAGGGCGGCGACCTCTACTATCCCAAACACCGCGACCCCGGCCGCCACCGGCCAGCCCAATGAGCGTACCCGCGACCATACCAGCAGCGTAACGGCAAGCCCGATGGCGGTGGCGATCCAGGAAATCGCGCTGGGATTGACCGGCACAATGGAGACCCCCAGTACGGCGGCAATCATCAGCGGGCCGAGAATGCCCAGCCACTGGGGCATGTTATTAAGACCGCTTTCGCTGTTGAGGCGGCGCTGCATCCATAAAAACGGCACTAGCCGCATCAGCAACGTGCCAAGGGCAGAAACCGCTACCGCTAGCCAAAGTGCAGTACTCATGATTCGCGCCTCCTGTTGGTGGCAAATCTTTGCGTATAGAACTGCATGGAGTAGAAGCACAGCGCGCCGCAGGCGGCGGCGAGGGGGATCGCCACGTTGCTCCAGCCAACCAGGGTCAAACAGAGTGCGGCTAGAATGGTGCAGCCCATGGCGACTGCCCAGCGCTTGTCGGTAAAGCGCGGTGCCACCATGGTCAAAAACAGCGCGGGCAGCGCGAAGGGCATAATCTCACCCAGTAGCGGCCAGCGGGCGGTAAAGGCCTCTCCCGCGGTAGCGCCCACCGCGGTGCCGATGATCCAGGCGCCCCAGGCCAGCAGCGATGCACCCACAAACCAACTAAAGCGCTTTACTTCGGGCAACTGGGGCAGCCGGGTTAAGGCCAGGGCAAAGACCTGATCGGTGAGGCCGTGCATTAGCCAGGGCCAGTGACGGCTGCGCGGCAACAGTCCTGCCAAATTTGGGCCGTAGACCACATGGCGAACGTTAATCAGCAGCGTCATCGCCACCACCAGCCACAGCGGTGCGCCGGTGGCGATCATGCCCACAAACAGGAACTGCGAGGCGCCGGCGTAAATTAGCGCTGAAATAGCCGTGGCCTCCAGGGTGCTAAAGCCTGCCTGGGTGGCCACCAAGCCAAACGACAGCGCCACCGGAATGTAGCCGCCGAGTAGCGGGATAGCTTCTCGCACGCCCTGTAGCGCGCTGCGCAGTGGAGAGTGGCTGGTACCTTGGCTCATGGGGTTTGGCCTTCTGCACCGTAGGTGATGGTCATTATCAACGTAGCCTCCGCTGCTTGAGTACGGTAAAGATGTGGCTGGTCGGCGGGGAAGGTTACGGTGTTCCCCGGCGTTAGCTGCGTTGTGTCGCCTTCTGGCCCCGCTTCCAGCCAACCGCTAATTAGCGTAAGCGATTCACGGGTGCCCGGCGTATGAGCTTCAGCATGGCGCAACGTATGCGGCGCGCAGCGCATCCAATAGGCGTCCACCTGGGGGGAGTCCTTGCCTTGGTCAATTAAGCGCACTTGCACACCATCTTCACCCAGCGGAACGTTGATCGGCGCGACCAAGGTGCCGAAAGGTACATTAAGTCGCACCGCCAGCCGCCAGATGGTGTCTATGGTCGGATTACCGTTGCCTTGCTCAAGGCGACACAGATTGGATTTGGCGATGCCCGCCTCATTGGCCAACTGCGACAGTGACCAGCCCCGCTCAAGGCGCAGTGCTTGAAGGTGCTGGCCCAGCGTGTTGAGTGAGAGCTTGTCCATGAGGCTGCCCGCCGTTCTTTGTCGTGGTTAATGTACCGTTCTGTATATAGAACGTTCTATATAAAGAACACTCGCCTGTCAATGATCTCATCTGCCAGCGTCACCGCTTGCTAACGCCGCGACCTGTTGGCAATGGATGCGCGCCGTTAAGTGGCACTCTTTATGCATCGACTTAAGCTAAGAAGAATATTTAGGTGAAGAACTTGCGACGAGGAAACGCAATGCGTTCATTGGCAATGCTTCAACCGGTTAAATCGATTTTGCGCAGTGTCGCGCTTTTGCTGTTGGGCAACGGTCTGCTTAACACGTTGCTTACACTGCGCGGTACGGCGGAAGGTTTCTCCAGCGCGCTGCTGGGGTTAATTATGTCCGGTTACTTTGTTGGTTTTATCTGCGGCACCTGGGGGAGCGGACGGTTAATTAGGCGCATGGGGCATATTCGTACCTTCGGCTTCTGCGCCTCCATTTGCTCGTCGGTGGCGCTGCTGCACCTGGTGTTTATCAACCCGTGGGTATGGCTACCCTTGCGGGTGATCTATGGGCTTGCGTTTATTACCTTAATTACCGTGATCGAAAGCTGGTTGAATAGCCAAGCCGCCAGCCATGAACGGGGGCGTATTTTTGCGGTATACATGGTGGTTAACCTGGGCGCCTTGGCACTGGCCCAGCAGTTGCTGCGCCTCTCTTCACCGGAAGGGTTTTTGCTCTTTGTGGTGATCGCTATTTTGATCAGTTGGGCGCTGTTACCCATCACCATGACCCGTCGCGTGCAGCCCAAAATACCTGAGCGGCCAAAAAGTAGCCTGCGCGCGTTGTTAGGCTTTGCGCCATTGGCGGTGGCTTCCGCCGCGTTGTCGGGGCTTGCCATGGGCGCCTTTTGGTCGATGACCCCGATATACGCGACTCAGTTGGGGTTTGATATTGGCGGTGTTGGCTTGGTAATGAGCGTGGCGATTATTGGCGGAGCGCTGCTACAGATTCCCATTGGGCGCTTCTCCGATAAACACGACCGCCCTAAGGTGATGATCTGGGTGGTACTGCTTGCGGCATTGATCGCCGCGGCCATGCCCTTTGCGCCTAGCCACGAGTTGCTGCTGGGGCTCTATTTTATCTGGGGTGGCTTGGCATTTTCGCTCTACCCGCTGGCGGTAGCGCAGTTGATCGACCAGCTTCACCCAGATGAAATTGTCTCCGGCTCGGCGGATATGCTGGTAATGCACGGCGCGGGCTGTGCCGTGGCGCCGATAGCGGCGGGGTCGCTGATGAGCGTAGTGGGTAGTCATGGTCTGCCGCTCTATATTGCCTGTGTGTTCACCTTGCTGGGTATCTACGCGCTGTATCGCCGCCGCCGCGTCAGGGCAGTGGTCACGCATACCGCGCACTTTGAGCCGATGGTGCAAAGTAGTGCAGAGGTGTTGGAAATGATCTTCGATGATACCCAGCGCGACCTATTTGATGACCCGAGTTTTTATGAAGAGGATGAACGGGAGCGTTTGGCGAGGCTGGTCAAAACATCCACCGGTTAATGTGGGAGCGTAGTGAAGACCAGTAGTGGGGAACAGCAGTGGGGAGCAATAGTGGAGAAAAGTACGCGGGGAGTGGTTGTGATAAGCAGCCACTCCCCAGGGCGAACGCTTAAGGGCGTTTCGCCTCTTGCGACTGGCAGGCGGCGGCGGTGAACAGCACATCGGTCGAGGAGTTGAGCGCGGTTTCGGTGGAGTCCTGCACCACGCTGATCACAAAACCAATCGCTACCGCCTGCATAGCCACTTCTGTAGAGATTCCGAACAGGCTGGCAGCCATGGGTATCAGCATCAGTGAACCGCCCGCCACGCCGGAAACACCGCAGGCTGCCAGCGCTGACACCACACACAGCAGCAGTGCTGTGGGGAAGTCAACGCTAATACCCAGGGTATGCGTAGTCGCCAAGGTGATCACCGTAATCGTAATGGCCGCGCCGCACATATTGATCGTCGCGCCCAGCGGAATGGATATGGAGTAGGTGTCCGGGTCGAGTTTCAGGCGGCGGCACAGCTCCAGGTTGACCGGGATATTGGCTGCCGAGCTGCGGGTGAAAAAGGCGGTAATGGCACTGCCCCGCAGGCAGGTAAACACCAGTGGATAAGGGTTTTGCCGGGTGGTGAAGTAAACCAACAGCGGATTACTCACTAGCGCGACAAACAGCATGCAGCCCACAATCACACCCAGCAGCTGGGCGTAGTTGAGCAACGACGCAACGCCGGATTCCGCCAGGGTGCCAGCTACCAAGCCAAAGATACCCAGCGGCGCCAAACGAATCACCAGCGTGACGATGCGGGTGACCGCCGTGGATAAATCACTCAGCGCTTCGCGGGTAGTGTCGCTGGCTTGGCGCAGCGCCAAGCCCAGACCGATGGCCCAGGCCAAAATAGCGATAAAGTTAGCTTCCATCAGCGCGCTAACCGGGTTGGCCACCGCGTTCAACAGCAGGTCGCGCAGAACGCTAAAAATATCCCCGGGTGGGTTGCCGTCAACCTGGCTTGCATTCAATGAAAGCTCGGTGGGAAATAGAAAGCTGGCTGCCACTGCAATTAATGCAGCGATCAATGTGCCCACTACATACAGTACCAGCACGGGGCGAATGTGGGTCGGCTGGCCTTTTTGATGAGCAGAGATCGCAGCGGCTACCAGTACAAACACCAAAATGGGCGCCACCGCCTGCAATGCGGCGATAAAGAGCTGGCCAAGTAGGGCGACATCGCTTGCAACGCCCGGTGCAAACAGGGCGAGCACTACCCCGGCAACAATACCGATTAAAATCTGCGGGATAAGGCCCAGCCGTATAAGTGGCCGGAAAACGGTGCGGGCGGTGGCGATCATGGCGCAACTCTCAGGTAGTAAAAGGTGGGTGGCGTGGCGGCGTTTAGCCGCTAACGCGCTTGAAAGGGGCGGTATTCTACCAGCTACAAGCATGACGCGGGCGACTAGGTAAAAAAACGCGCAGGCTATATACTGCGCCTGCCGTTGAGTGTGAATAATCGTCTGGCACTTAGCCCGCAACTTGCTGTTTGCTCCTAAAAAAACCAGGGAACTTTCCAATGCGAATCAGAACGTTGTTAATTGCGTTTGTTGCGCTATGTGCCTCATCACTGGCGATGGCCGATGACTACTATGTGGATGTCACCAACCGGACGGGTTACACCATCTACTATATGTATGTGAGCCCAGGAAACTCGAAAAGCTGGGAAGAGGACGTGCTGGGTAACGATGTATTAATGAGCGGCGACACCCAGCGAGTTACGCTATCGGGCTATACCAACCCCATTTTTGATATTCGCTTAGTTGATGAGGATGAGGACAGTTATACCTTCTGGAACGTGGATGTCTCAACAGAAGACCTCATCGTCACGGTGGATCACTTGGACTAACGTCTGTATTCATGCAATAAAAATACCCCTGCCTCATGAGAGGGCAGGGGCATTAGTACAGGGCATTGGTAAATGATGCTAGGTGCCTTGGCGATCTAGGCTTTAATAGCCTTTAGGTCAAGCCGCCACGACCTCGAGAGCTGCAGGAGTGGTTTTTTGCGGCTTGCCGATGGTTTCGTCGTTATCCGCAGATAGCTCACTGCTGCCAACCATCTCCGTATACCCACGCTGTGTTAAAGCAAGCACTTCAGGGGAAGTGCCCCACTTCATCAACATCTCATCCAGTACTTGATCCGCTTTTTCAGCTTGACCCCAGCGGGTTAGCAGTTGGGCTACGGCGTAGTCGCACTCGGGGGTATCGAACAGTTCATCCTTGATGTCTTGAATGGCGATATGAAGACCCGCCTGGGAAAGGTCGTTTGATGTTTCGCTATGCATATCACGGCTCCGTGTGATTGCGAATGGGACGGCGGTTAAACTGGCAGAACCACCTGAAGATAAATGGCACGCTTAGCGTGCGAGATTGAGACTAATATAGCCGTGAGTAAGAAGCAAATGTGAAAAATGGCTGACAAACAGTTAGTTAATATGGGTTATGTGATCGATGAATAAACACCTCAAGCTGGTGGTGTTGGCCATCCAGTGGGACACGTACCTCTCCTTGCTGGAGTGTGAGGTGACGGCCATCAAGTTGTGCGTTAAGCGCCTCATCGGTGGTGGTAACCTTAACCGCGTAGTGGGTATCGGCAACGTTCAGCGTTGCGCTAAAACCTGGCCAGTCATGGGGAAGGCAGGGGGCAATCACCAGCCAGCCACCTTCCCGACGGATACCCAGAATGCCCTCAATACCGGCACGGTACATCCAACCCGCTGAGCCCGTGTACCAAGTCCAGCCGCCACGCCCCGTGTGAGGCGCAACAGAATAGACATCCGCGGCGACCACATAGGGTTCGACGTGATAACGAGCGGCTTCTTCGGCGGTGCGGGCATGATTGATCGGGTTGAGTAGCGCAAAAAGCGCATGCGCTTTGCTGCCCTCGCCGAGCTTGGCAAAGGCGAGAATTGCCCACATCGCGGCGTGGCTATATTGCCCACCGTTTTCGCGCATGCCGGGCGGGTAGCCGCCGATATAGCCAGGGTCGCGCTGGGGCTGATCGAAGGGGGGCCAAAACAGCAGTGCAAGTTGCTCATCGTGCCTGATCAGCTCGCGCTCCAGTGACGCCATGGCGAGGGCTGCGCGGTTGGGGGCTGCTGCCCCCGAGAGTACCGCCCAAGTCTGGGCAATCGAATCAATTTGGCAGGCGTCGCTCTCTTTGCTACCCAGCCAAGTGCCGTCATCGAAGGTCGCCCGTCGGTACCACTGGCCATCCCAGGCGTTGCTTTCCAGCGCACCGCGCAACGCAGTGATATGGGCACGCCAACGCTTAGCGCGTGGTGTATCTGGTGTGGCTGAAGGCGCTTGTTTTTCGTACTGCTGGGCATAGGGTAGAAACAGTTCCAGGGTATGCACCAGCAGCCAGCCAAGCCATACGCTTTCGCCTTCGCCCGCTTCGCCAACGCGGTTCATGCCATCGTTCCAATCGCCGCCACCGATCAGCGGCAAACCGTGCTCGCCGGAAAGCGATATGCACTGATCTAAGCCACGGGCGCAGTGCTCAAACAGCGAGGCGGTTTCCGCTGCAATCATCGGTTGGAAAAAACTGTCGTGCTCGCCAGGGGCTAATTCAGCGCCTTCCAGAAAGCTTACCGGCTCCTCCAGCACGGCGGCGTCGTGGGAGGTTGCGATATAGCGGGCGCAGGCATAGGCCAGCCACACCCGGTCATCGGAAATACGCGTTCGCACCCCTTGTCCTGAGTGGGGCAGCCACCAGTGCTGAACATCGCCTTCAACAAACTGGCGGGAAGCGGCACGCAGTAAGTGCTCGCGAGTGGTGTCGGGGCTAGTGAACGTTAACGCCATACCGTCCTGCAACTGGTCGCGGAAACCATAGGCGCCGCTGGCTTGATAGAACCCTGAGCGCGCGGTAATTCGGCAGGCAATGGTTTGGTACATCAACCAGCCGTTAAGCATGATGTCCATGGCGCGATCAGGGGTGGCCACTTGTACCGCGTTAAGCAGCGTTTGCCAGTGCGCAGTGACCAGCGCAAGCTCGGCGTCAATATCCGCCTGGCGATACCGCGCAATCAGTGATTTCGCTTCAGTAGTTGAGCTGCACTGCCCCATTAATACAACGATATCGACGCTTTGACCTACCCCTAGCGTTACGCCACGATTAAGCGCGGCGCAAGGATCCAACCCCGCACCGTGAGCCCCAGAAAGCGGCGTTTTGCTGCGTAGCCCCGCTGGCGCTGCCAGGCTGCCGCCGTGGCCGATAAATTCGCGGCGGTCAGCCGTCCAGGAAGTGGGCTGAGTGCCTATATCCAGAAAGGCTACCCGGCCTGGAAAATTTATATTCCAGGGGTTCTCGACCAGCAGCGCGCCGCTATCGGCATCTGGGTGCGAGATAAGAAAAGGGGCTGAGCCACTGCGCGAGGTACCCAGTACCCATTCGGCATAAGCCGTCACGGAGAGCATACGTGGACGCCCGGAGTGATTGCTAAGACGTAGTCGCGACACCCTAAGTGGGGCTTCTAGCGGTACGAAGTGCAGCAGCTCCAGGGCAATCCCATCCGCTTGATGCTCGAACTGACTATAACCGAAGCCGTGCCGCGCTATGTAGCGGCCATGATCGCGTACAGGGCGGGCAGTGGCGGTGTAAAGGGCCATCGACTCTTCATCACGGACATAGATCACATCGCCACTCGGATCCACAACAGGGTCGTTCGACCACGTTGTCAGCTGGTTTTCGCGGCTGTTATCCGCCCATACATAGCCGGCGCCTTCTGCGGACACCTGAAAGCCGAAGCCCGCGTTGGCGATCACGTTAATCCATGGCGCGGGGGTGGAGCTTCCCGCCTCAAGCACCGTTACATACTCGCGGCCATCCTGGGCAAAGCCGCCCAACCCATTAAAAAACTCAAGTGCCGGGAGAGGCGTCTCACTGATATTGAGCGGAGTGTGTTTGGGTAGGGGACGTTTGATAAACGATTGGAGCTGCGTTGGTGTGCGGAGTGCGGGCAGTGTCAGGGCTAACTGGTTCGCTATGCTGCCGCGATAGGCCATTAACGCGACGCATGCGATCGACTGAAGCTGTGTGCGCACTTCCAAACTCATCAGGTCGGCACGCAGTGCAATCACAGTGCCCTGAGCGAAATCCTTTTTAAAACGAGGCTGGGTTTGGCTGCTAAGCACGGCGGTTTCAATGGCTTGCTGTAGATCCTGAATATAGGAGGAGGAGCGTTCATTGATAATCACCACATCCACGCCTAGCCGCTTCATGCGCCAATATTCGTGGGCGCGCAGTAGCTGGCGTACCTGGCCAATGTCATCAATGCTATCGATGCGCATCAGAATAATTGGCAGATCACCGGAAATACCGTGTTGCCAGAGCTGTGACTGTGGCCCGGCGCCGCGCTCAATGGCCACGGCAGGCGCTCGAAAGCGGGCATCAGGGTAAAGAATCGGGGCGGCCAAACGCTGAAAGTCGGCGGCCTCTTCAGGCTGAATGCCTAAATGACGAAGCTGAACCTGTGCCTGGGTCCAGGCAAGGGTCTTGGCGCGCTCAAAAGCACTGCGGTCGTGATGTTTGTCGATCAGATCCATCAGTGCTTCACGGGAGGAGGCGACTACCGTCCAGTAAGCAATTCGGGTGGCTTTTCCAGGCGCCACGCGCAGGCAGTAACGCAGTGCAAAAATAGGATCCAGCACGCTACCGACACTGCTCGAAAGGTGCTGCCCCTCTGCCAGCGCTGAGGCGTGCAGCATGCTTCGGCCGCGGCCTAAAAACTGGGCACGGTCAGTCTCGAACTCCAGCTTGCCCACAATGTCGCCCTCTACCACCGCAAAGTGAGCCGCCCACACCTGCTCTTCATCGGGCGAGCGCCGCCGCCTTGTGGCTATCAGCGCGTTGAAGGCTTCCAGATACTCGGTCACCACAAACATTTTGGCAAAGGCGGGGTGCGCATTGTCGGCACTGGGGCTGGTCAAGACTAATTCTGAATAGGAGGTAAGCGTGATGTCGCGGGGGTGACGACTGTTGTTAGTGAGCGAGAGGTGGCGAACTTCGCAGTCGTCTTCGCCGGAAACCAGCACCTCCATGTGACTGGTGATATCATCGTGACGATGGGTATAGCGAGCATAATCCTCGGCAAATATCGCATAGCTATGGTCATCATTACCGTCGGTTGGGTGTGCCGCCGTTTGTCCTGTGGCGGTCCACACGCCGGGGTGTTGGCTGTCGCGTAGAAAAATAAAGCTGCCTAAGTGGTCGCGGGTGGCGTCCGGCTGCCAGCGGCTAATGGCAATGTTACGCCACCTGCTGTAGCCCCCGCCGGTGGCCGTTAGCATCACCGAATAGCAGCCGTTGGAGAGTAAATGGGTAACGGGCGGGCCACCGGCGACCATTGAGGCGCGGCGAATGGTTTGGGCCTCGTTAATACTCTGGCTGGCCGTTGACTTCACTTCTTCCGCGCGGGGGTGGGCGATCGCCACGTTACGGGGAACCCGCTCTTGGAGCAGTAGCTCACTGGCTTGAATCATTGGCTCGCGGTGAAAACGGGCGCGCATTTGGCCGTGGTGCAGAGTGTTAGCGATGGCCACGATGGTCATGCCCTGATGGTGGGCCATAAAACTACGCACAATCACCACGCTTTCCCCAGCGGGCAGCCGCGAACGAGTGAAATCAAGCGCTTCATAGAAGCCGTAGCGGCCTAGTGCGCCCATCTCCGTTAAGCGTTTGAAATTGCGGCAGGCGCCGCTGGGGTCAACCATGGTGGCCAGGCCTGTGGCGTAAGGTGCAATCACCAAGTCAGCGGATAGCCCCCGTTTGAGCCCTAAACCCGGCACCCCAAAATTAGAGTATTGATAGGTGAATTCCATATCCCGGGCGTTATAAGCCGATTCAGAAATACCCCAGGGCGCGGAGAGCTGGGCAGCGTAGGTCTCTTGACGTTTCACCACCAGCCGGTTGGTTTGCTCCAGCAGGCTGCCGCCCGGCGCGCGCATCACCAGCGATGGCATCAGGTATTCAAACATCGACCCCGACCAGGAAATCAGCGCCGAGCCAAAGGTAACCGGCGTGGCAGCACGCCCTAGCCTGAACCAGTGGCGGGTGGGAATATCACCTTTGGCAATTGCAAACAGACTGGCCAGCCGTGCCTCGGAAGCCAGCAGATCGTAGCAGCTGGTATCCAGGCAGTTGTCGTCCAGTGAATAACCAATCGACAGCAGTTGGCGCTCACTATTGAACAGGAAAGCGAAATCCATGCCCAGTGCTAGGCGTCGCGTTGAATCCGCAAGCTGTTGCAGCCGCAGGGCGAGTGCACACTCTTCAAGGCTTGGCTGGGTTTCTCGGTCATGGCAGTGTTGCGCTACTGAGGCGTGCAATGCTTGCAACCAAAACAGCAGGTCTTCGCTATGGGGGTCGCTATGTTCGTTGAGAGGCATGCGCGCCAGCGTTAAGGTGCTATCGGTCAACGTGGCGATATTTGCCAAGCATACCGATGGCATCGCTTCACCCTTCAACTCAGCGTCTATGGCTTCCAACTGCAGGCTAAGTTGAACCGTGAACTTTTCCGACAAGGTTGATGCTTGCTTGAGCGTTTGACGGGCCAGGTTTAGCGTGTCGACTATGCCTGCCCGCGGGTCAGCTAGATAGCCTGTCGCCTGCCAGGTTTCGCAGGCATTGGCGATAACGATAAGATGCCCGGCGAGATTGCCGCTATCCACCGTAGATACATAGCGGGGGGTAAGCGGGTGTAGGTCGTGGGTGGCATACCAGTTGTAAAAGTGCCCCCGATAGCGGGGTAGTCCCAGCATCACACCCAGCGTTGCTTCCAGTCGTTCAAGCGTTTCATGGGTGCCAATCCAGCCGAAATCCCGTGCGGCCAGGGTGGAGAGTAGATAGAGCCCCATATTGGTAGGCGAGGTGCGCTGGGCGAGGACGGGCTGCGGATCTTCTTGAAAGTTATCCGGCGGTAAGCGGTTATCTGTGGTGGTTACAAAGGTTTCGAAATAGCGCCAGGTTCGCCGTGCAATTGCCCTTAGCTCAATGGCTTCTTCTGCCGAGATGGTGGGTTGAACAACAACGCTTGTGCTGCTGCTCAACCAAGCTGCCACTGCCGGAGCAGCCAACCAAAGCAGCGCCATGGGCAGTGCGATTGGCCATGTGTGGCTGGCTGTCCAGAGCGCACTGATAGCCACCGCTAGCCCCAGTAAGGTGCCGGGTGCCATGCGCTGGTAGAAGCCCAATATCGTTAGCGGCGGGCTTTTCATCGACTGGGCGGCAGACGTCCACTCAAGCAGACGCCGGTGGGTGATCAGCACACGAACTAAGGTTCTGGCGATGGCGTCCAGCATGCGCCATGCTTGGTCGGGCAAAAAAATGATCAGTAGCAAAATTTGTACGCTACCCAGCTTTAGCTCGTCAAACCAAAGGTGGTAATGGTGGCGTAGTTTTGCCCACGCACGGAAGGGGACGATTGAGGCTGTCAGGGAGAGCAGCACCGGTGCGCCCACAACGGCAAGTAGCAGCAGCGTACTGGTGATGGCCATGCTCAGCGGCAATTGCCAGCTAACGGCAAGGCTTGCCAGGAGTAATGGTGGCGTCACTGAGCGGCGCAGGTTGCCGAGCATTTTTAGGCGCCCAGTCAGCGGTAGCGCAGAGGCTATGAGCCAGGGAAGCAACTGCCAGTCGCCGCGTGTCCAGCGGTGTTGGCGCTTGGCGGCCACGTCATAACGGGCTGGGAAGTCTTCAATCACTTCGATATCGGAGGCAAGCCCCGCACGGGCAAATACACCTTCAAACAAATCGTGACTGAGCAGGCTATTATCGGGCACCCGGCCAGCTAGCGATGCTTCAAAGGCATCAATCTCATATATACCTTTACCGGCGAAGGAGCCTTCACCGACCAGATCCTGGTAAAGATCTGAGATAGCAGCGGCGTAAGGGTCGATGCCCCCTGGTGCCGAGAATAACCGCTGATAAATAGAGCCTTCGCCCCCGGCGGGCAGCGATGGAGTGACGCGAGGCTGCAGTATCGCGTATCCCTCCACTACTCGGCGTAGCTTTAGATCCACACGTGGCTGGTTTAACGGATGCGCCATTTTACCGATCAACCGGCTTGCCGCGCCCCGGGGTAGGCGGGTGTCAGCGTCCAAAGTGATGACGTAGCGCACGTCCCTGGGTAGCGTCGGCGGGTCGATAAAGGTGGTATCCGTTGCGCCGCGTAGCAAGCGGTTTAGCTCATGTAGCTTGCCACGCTTACGCTCCCAACCCATCCAGGTATTCTCGCTTGCGTTAAATACCCGCCGCCGGTACAGCAGAAAGAAACGTTTATCGCTATCGAGGGCGAGAGGACAATAACGCTTATTTAACTGCTCCACCGCTACTTGAGCTGCCGTTAACAGCGCGGCTTCATGGAGTAACTCCGCCTTGGAAGCATCCACGCCGTCAAGCAGCAGCGCATAGCCAAGCGCTCCCTCACCGCTGGATAAATGGTGCACTTCAAGGCGCTCAATCTGTTCGCGCAGGTCTTCTTCACTGGTCAGCAGTGTAGGCACTGCAACCAGTGTTCGTAGCTGGGTCGGAACCTCTTTGGAGAGATCCAGGCTAGGCAGCGGCTGAGCGTCGATAGAGTAGATAATCAGTCGGTTAACGATCAGCGTTGCCACTTCCATAATGGGCAGAAAACCGAACGCACCCAGCAGCATCAGCCAGGGTAACGGCACCTCGCCGATCGCCAGTGGCAGCGAAAGTAGCATTACGCCCGCCAGCAGCATTAGGCACAGCGTCACCGCGGCCATCATCACGATATAGCTACGAATGCCATGGTGAATGAGGGTGCGGCGCAGGCGCTGACGATAGGAAGGTTTAAACGCGATCTGGTGTTCAAGCTTTGCGCGACCTGAGCCAATCAAGAAATAGCCAGGGTCGCCCAGGCGGGCAGCTTGGATAAGATCGCCATTACTGGCCAGTGCCTGGTGGGACAAAGCGAGCGTCGCTTCCACTACCTCAAGCTCGCTGTATTGAGAGCCTCGGGCAAGCTGCTCTACGGCACTGCGATACTGATTGCGGGTGGGGAAGTCGAGCTGGTCAAAGTTGCTCTGCTGGCTTAGCCGCTTATCCACCAAGCTGACACTCTCAAACAGCTCGGCCCAGTCGATACTGGAAACAAAGCGCATGCTGGTAATGATATTGCGCACGCTAACGTTGGCGGCGCCCTGGCGCTGCTGGGCGTTTTGAACCATCTCGTCGATGGTTACACCCTGGTGGCTAAGCTGCTCATCAAGCCAACCCGCTAGGGGACTGCTGCGCGGGTCTAAACCACGTAGCCGTTTAGCAAGCTGTGCGGTGAAGGGTTCTGCCAGCGGCTCTGTGTGAAAGTTAACAGTGCGGGTCTGCATGTTAAAGCCGTGACCTGCCTGGGGCATTGGTTGATCGGCTGGTGCTAGCCATTTAGCCGCCAATGTATCGGCTTCATCCCTTGCCGTTTGTTCGCTGATGATTTGGTCGGCAAGTCGTCGCAGGTTTTCAATCAGTACAATACGCAGCGTGATCGCAACCGCCCATAGCTCGCCAATAGTCAGTGGCTGAACACGCTGATAAGCGGTTATAAAGTTTTGCAAATTATCCAGGTCAATATGGCTGTCGGTATGTGCGACAAAGGCCCAGGCGATACCGAACACCCTGGGGTACCCTGCAAAAGGACCCTTGGCTAACTTCGGTAACTGGCGGTAATAACCGGGGGGAAGGTCACTGCGTATCTCACGAATTTGAGCTTCAATCAGATGGTAATTGTCGAGCAGCCATGCAGCAGCAGGCACAATATCGTGGCCGTTTGCCAGCGCTGTCGCGCTGTCGCGATAAACGACCAACAGTGTTTTAGCGTTATCGTTGAGACGCCGTGTTAACGAGGCTACCTTGGGTGGCGAGTTAGTGACTTTTTGAGCAAGTGCTAAACTGCCGGCATGCTGTTCAAGCCGTTCTGCGCTAAAGAGTTCCTCTCTAACGGTGGCGGTGGAATTCCACGGCGCTACAAACGCACTATGCTTACGCACATAACGGAAAAATTGATTCACAGATTCCATCCTGGTGGCAGTGCGATTTTTTTAGCCGCACAAGCGGAGCTTCCTTACCAGAACAATGGTCGTGCTGAGGGGGTAAGTCCGTTCGATACCGCACATTGCGCTTATTAATTGGCTTCGGTAAACCCTGAAGATCACTTTGTTAAAGGCTTTTGTTACAAATTGGTCTATTTATTTGGCTTTATATCTGCGCAGCGTCCAATAACAAAAGCGCAAAGTATCACTTGGTCGGCGGCAATGTTCTGGTTATGCAACGTCTGTGCGATCAAGCACTCGGTTCTTCTCAGCGGGTATAGATAATTTTAAATGAATAGTCATGCCAACATACGTAGTTCATACGCCTATGTCTCTGTTAGCATTTGCTAATAATTACAACCAAAGGTTGTTAGACTTTGGTTGTAATTATGGGCAAATAACTGGACTAATTGCCTATTGCAGTTAATAAAGGGCGCCAAAGGAGGTTCTGCGTTGCCCATCGGGTGCTTATTTGCCTGGATGCCGACCCTCGATGTGTTCTTTTCACTCTGACCGTAAGTGGCGCAAATTGTATGCATAAAACTGCCCTGACAACGGTATGGGACCAGCTATGGCACTCCCACTACCAAGCCAAAAACCTATTGATGTGCGCGCTGCCAACGGGTGGGGCCGCCAACGCCGCGGCTTCCAATGCCAAGCGCAACCCTTCTCCTCAACCTAAGCCGCCTGCCTACACGACTCCTCAGAAGGTTGGCTTAGTGCTTGGCCCGCTGCTGTTCGCGTTGGTTGCGCTGTTTTTTCACCCTGAAGACTTAAGCGTTGAAGGGCGCATGGTGCTGGCCACTACCTTGTGGGTAGCGGTGTGGTGGATCACCGAAGCCATTCCTATTCCCGCCACCTCGCTTCTGCCTATTGTGCTGTTGCCGATTACCGGCGCGCTGGAGGGCAGTACGGTGACGGCCGCTTATGGCAATCCGATTATTTTCCTGTTTTTGGGCGGTTTTATGATTGCCCTGGCAATGGAAAAGTGGGATTTGCACAAGCGTATCGCGCTGTCGATTATCGCCGTGCTAGGTACCAGCATTAACAGCATTGTATTCGGCTTTATGGCCGCGACCGGCTTTTTGTCGATGTGGGTCTCCAACACCGCGTCGGTCATGATGATGCTGCCTATTGGTACCGCTATCGTGTACCAGGTTAGCCAGGAACTGGCGAAAAGTGACGGCGATCACAGTGCCGAAATCGATAAATTCAGCAAAGCGCTGATTTTTGGTATCGGGTACGGCGGTACCATTGGTGGTTTAGGTACGCTGATTGGCACCCCGCCTAATATTATTCTTGCCGCGATAGTGAACGAGCTGTTTGGCATCGAGATTTCTTTCGCCGGCTGGCTGATGTTCGCTTTTCCTGTTGTGTTGGTGCTGCTTTTTAGCGCCTGGCTACTACTGACGCGGGTGTTTTTCCGCATTGAGTTTAGCCATTTGCCGGGTGGCCGAGAGCTTATCAATAAGGAAAAAGCGGCCCTGGGTAACACCAGTTTTGAAGAGAAAGCGGTGTTGGCCGTTTTCCTGTTTGCGGCCTTTATGTGGATCACCCGGTCGTTTTTGTGGCAGGGACAGATCATTAATATCCCCGGCATTAACGACACCATGATCGCCATCGTCGCGGCGCTCCTGCTGTTTTTGATCCCTTCCAAAAACAAAGGTGGCTGCCTGCTGGGTTGGGATATCGCCAAAGATGTACCTTGGGGTATTTTGCTACTGTTCGGCGGCGGTTTAGCGATTGCCGCGGGCTTTGGCTCATCCGGTCTGGCGGAGTGGATCGGTGGGCAGATGAGTGTGCTGGAAGGCGTCAACTTCCTGCTGGTCATTCTGCTGGCGACCGGCATGGTGCTGTTCTTAACCGAAATCACCTCGAATACTGCCACAGCAACCATGATCCTACCGGTGCTGGCGTCACTGGCACTGGCGCTGGATATCCATCCTTTTGTACTGATGGTTCCAGCCGCGATGGCTGCTAACTGTGCCTTTATGCTGCCTGTGGGTACCCCGCCTAACGCGATTATCTTCGCTACAGGTAAAATCACAATTTTAGAGATGGTGCGTACCGGCTTCTGGATCAACATCATTGCAATGCTGCTGATTGTGGCAGCGGTATATTTCATGCTGCCACTTATGTGGGGGGTTGACCTCACCAGCTACCCTGACGCCTTCCGTCGTTAGTAAGATTTTATAGCATCGCCTAGCCCCGCCCGTGTGCGGGGCTTTTTTTTGCTGAAATGGAGTTTTGTGAGTAGATAGCGTGTCGGGTTGTTATCATGCCGATACACTATTTTTGCTGAGCCTGTTATGCGTCTACTTCACACCGCCGACTGGCATCTGGGGCGGCTGTTCCACAACCTGTCGTTGCTGGATGACCAGCGCCATGTGCTCAACCAGCTTATCGAGATCATCGACCGCGAACACGTCGATGCGGTGCTGATTGCGGGCGATATCTACGACCGCTCGGTGCCACCCTCTGCGGCGGTAACGCTACTGGACGAAGTGCTCCACGCCCTCTGCGAAGAGCGCAAACTGCCGGTGGTTATGATTTCAGGCAACCACGATGGCGCCGAACGGCTGCGCTTCGGCGCCCGCCATCTACGCCAAGCTGGGCTGCATATTCTTTCTGACCTCGCCGATTTCGCCACCCCCGTCACGCTGACGATTAAGGGCGTTGAAGTCGATGTATTCGGCATTCCCTACGCTGACCCTGAGCATGTGCGCAGCCAGTTTGCTGTCGATGCCCGCGACTTTGACGGCGCCCACCGCTATTTGGTCGAGCGCATTAGCGAGCAGCGCCACCCCACACGGCCCTGTGTGTTGATGAGCCACTGTTTTGTGGATGGCGGCAGTGCTTCTGACTCAGAGCGCCCGTTGACCTTGGGCGGTGCCGAAAGCGTTGCCTGGGAGCCCATGCAAGGCTTTGATTATGTAGCACTTGGCCATCTCCACGGCCCGCAGTATCGCGGTGGCGAACATATTCGCTACAGCGGCTCGCTGCTCAAATACAGCTTTTCCGAAGCCAGTCAGCGTAAAGGCGTAACGCTGGTGGATATCGACGCGACTGGCGTCACCCAGATTGAACAGATTCCGCTAATACCCAGCCGTGAAGTGCGCATACTAGAGGGCGAGATTGATGCATTGATAGCCCAGGGGCGAACAGACCCGAACGCTGATGACTATCTGCTGGTGCGGCTTACCGATCGCCACGCCATTCTCGACCCCATGGGCAAGCTGCGCGATGTGTATCCCAACGTCTTGCACCTGGAAAAGCCCGGCATGTTAGACGCCCGCGGCAGTCAGCAGCTTGATCGCGAGCGGCTGCGCTTTGATGCGCTGGATATGTTCAGCGACTTCTTTAATCAAACCAGTGGGAAAGCCATGAGCGAAGAGCAGGCAAGCGCCATGGCGGCGTTAATTACTCAACTGCAGCGCGATGAGGCCCAGCAATGACGCCGTTAACCCTCACCATGCAGGCGTTTGGCCCGTTTGCGGGCAATGAGACCATCGATTTCACCGCGCTGGGTAGAAGTCCGCTGTTTCTGATTAACGGCCCCACCGGTGCTGGTAAAAGCTCGATTCTCGATGCGCTCTGTTTTGCCCTGTATGGCCAGACCACCGGCAATGAACGCGACCCTTCACAGATGCGCTGCGATCAGGCCGATGCCACGTTGCTCACCGAAGTCACGCTGGATTTTCGTTTGCGAGGGATCGGTTACCGGGTGCGTCGCGTGCCTCAGCAGGAGCGCCCCAAAGCGCGCGGTGAAGGCACCACCACCCATAACGCGGAAGCCCAGCTGTGGCGATTAAAAGCCGATGGAGAGGTAGAAACCTGCCTGGTGGCGCGCAAGGTGAACGATGCCACTACGGAGCTGCAAACCCTGATTGGCCTGGATGCCAACCAGTTTCGTCAGGTAATGGTATTGCCCCAGGGCAAGTTTCGCGAACTGCTGTTGGCAGGTTCCAAAGAGCGCGAAGTGATTTTTTCCCAGCTGTTTCAAACCCAAATTTTTCAGCGTATTGAAGAGCGCCTGCGTACCCAGGCCAGTCAAATCGAGCGGGCGGTGAATGACCATCGCCAGCATATTAGCGGCATTCTCGCCGGTGGTGAGCTGGAAAGCGAAGCCGCCCTAGCGCAGGAGCAAGAGGCGCTGGCGCCCCAAGTAGAAGAGGCACGGCAACGCTTTGACACCGCCCAGCAGCAGCGCCGTCAGGCCGAACAGCAGCGCGACGAAGCTCAGGCGCTGCAGCGCCAATTTGCGGCCCGGGAGTCGCTAGCCGCGGATAAAGCTCGCCATCTTGAGCAGCAGGCCCACATAGAAAGCATTAAAGAGCGTTTAGCGCAAAGCTCCCACGCTCAGGCGCTGCGCCCGCAGAACACTGCGCTCGCCCAAGCGCAGCATTTGTTCACCACCGCTCAAACTGAGCAGCGCCAGGCACAAGCTGTGTTAACCACCCAGCGCGCCCACGCCGAACAGGCGCAGCAGGGGTTAGAAACCGCACGGCAGCGTCAGGCAGAACTTCCCGCGCTGCGCGAGCGGCATCGCCAGTTGGGCGAGTTTATCCACAAGGGGCAGCAGCTAAGCGAGTGGCAGGCGCTTTTTCAAACGGCGCAGGCCGCCTGGCAACAAGCCGATGGGGCGCTCAAACGTGATGAACAGCAGCTAGACAGCATTCGCCAGCAGGGGGAAGCCATAGGCATCAATCTGGAGCGTTTACAGACAGAGTTTCAGCAACTGGCCAGCGCCCCCGCGGAGCTAAGCCGCCATGAAAGCCTGCTCAACCAGCGCCAAGAGCTGGATGAGCTCACCCGGCAGGGGCAGGCGTTAACCAAGCAACAGCAGCAGGCAACGGAAGCACTCAGCCGCCAGCAAAGCGACGTGGCGCAAGCGCAGCGTTATGCCACTGAGCAGGAGATGCGCTGGCACCAGGGGCAGGCCGCACTGTTAGCGTTTAGCCTTGAAGTGGACGCCCCTTGCCCGGTGTGTGGCAGCCTGGAGCACCCAGCCCCGGCGGTTCAAAACGCCGAGGTCGTTACCCAAGCGCAAGTAGAAACGGAGCGCTTAGCGCTGGAAAACCACCGTCAGGCGCTGCAAACCGCTGAACGTCACACTCAACACCTCGCCCAACAGAGTAGCTACAACGCAGAGCAGGTTCAGCGGCTTAACCAACAACTGGGTGAGTGGGCCAGCCAACCGCTGATGGCGCTGCAAAATGCCTGCGAAGGATTGCGTCGCCAAGTGCAGCGGCGGGAAAGCGTTGAGAAAGAAATTAGCCAGCAAACCGCCGCCCGCGATGCGCTGCGCCGGGAGTGGGGCGCGTTGGACAAGCAGCTCAAAACCCAGCTACCTGCGGTCGAGAAGGCCAAAGAAGACACCCTGCGCCTGGAGAGCCAGCGCGACCAGTTGAGTCAATCGCTGCCGGAAGATGCCCGCGACCCTGAGGCCATGCGCCGAACCCTCGCGGAGCTTGAACAGCAAATCGCCCAGCTTGAAAAAGCCTGGGAGAGCGCTCAGCAGGCGCTATCGATCGCTCAAACCCAGTTGGCACGGGCGGAAGAGCAGTTACGCGGCGCTAGCCAACGAGTCGAGCGTCACCAACAGGAGCATGAACAGGCGCAAACCGAGTGGCAAACGGCGCTTCAGGCCAGCCCCTTCGACGATGACGCGGCGTTCCAGGCGGCGCAGCTGGATGACACCCAGCGGGGTGAGCTGACTCGCCAGGTAGAAACGTATCAACATCGCCTGGCTGAGCTGGAGGGCGCGCTACAGAATTACCAAACCCAGCTTGCGGAAAAAACGCCGCCAGACCTTGAGGCCTTGACTCGCCTGACCGAGACCGCCCAAGCCGAGGAGAACGCCCAGTTAGAGGCGTGGCGAACGCTTGACGGAAGGTTAACCACGCTCACAGGCATTCACCAAAAGCTTGCCGCAGCCCACGCCGCCCAGGCCGAACTGGAAGCCCAGTACCAGCTGTGGGGTACACTCAGCGAGGTGGCCAATGGCCGCACCGGGCATCGCATCAGTTTGCAGCGCTTTGTGCTGGGCGTTCTGTTGGATGACGTATTGATTCAAGCCTCCGAACGGTTGGTGCGCATGAGCCGCGGGCGCTATCAGCTAGTGCGCCGGGAAGATCCCTCCAAGGGCAACAGAGCGTCAGGTTTGGAGCTTGATGTAGCCGATACCTACACCGGCAAAAACCGCTCGGTGGCAACGCTGTCTGGCGGCGAGTCTTTCATGGCCGCACTCTCGCTGGCGCTGGGGCTTTCCGACGTAGTGCAGGCGTATGCTGGCGGCATTCAGCTGGATACGCTATTTATCGATGAGGGCTTTGGTAGCCTGGATCAGGATGCCCTGGACCAAGCCATCGCCATGCTCAGCGAGCTGCAAATGGGCGGGCGTATGATCGGGGTGATCTCCCATGTCAGCGAACTCAAGGAGCAAATGCCAGTCCGTATAGAGGTGCATGCCAGCCGACACGGGAGCTCGGTGGAAGTGAAAGGCGCACTTCTTTGACGCTTGAAGTGGCATGAATTCATGCTGCGTTCATACAGCATGTTTTATAACGTGAGTAAGTCGTCAAGCGCGCACTCAATATACTGTCTTCTTAGGAGTACAAGGATGAACGCAAGCAAGATTTTACAGCAGCTTATGCAGCAGGCCGGCGGTAGCCAGAAGGGCGGCAGCAGCAGCGGGGTCGATGTTAAAGGCATGCTGAGCGGACTTTCAAAGCAGTTGGGCGGTGGCAGCAGTCAAGGCGGTGGTTCCTCCAGCGGTTTTGATATGAAAAGCCTGCTCGGCGGTGGTGCCATGGGAATGTTAATCGGCTCCAAGCGCGGTCGCAGCATGGGGGGCAAAGTGCTCAAGTACGGTGCCATTGCAGGTGTCGGTGCGCTGGCATGGAAGGCGTGGCAGAGTTCCCAAGCGGCTAAAAACGGCGGCGCGCAACCGTCGGCTAGTCAAGCCAGCGCAAGCGAAGGCGAGCGGGTAGAAGCGCTTAGCGGCGAGTACCAAGAGCGTCGCAGCCTGGAACTGCTGCAGGCGATGATTATGGCCGCCCGAGCCGATGGTCATATTGATGAGCAGGAGCAGGCGCTGATTACTGAACAGATTGATGCCCTAGGTGCTGATCAAGAGATGCATAACTGGGTGGAGCAACAGCTAAAGGCACCGCTGGATGCTCAGGCGCTGGCCCGCGAAGCAGACTCCCCTCAAGCGGCCCGGGAAATGTACCTGATCAGCGTGGCCGTAACAGATGATCAAAACCCCATGGAGCGCGCTTGGCTTGATCAGTTGGGCAGTGCGCTTAACTTGCCTAAAGAGATGACCGCCGAACTTGAGCGTCAAGCGCAGCAGGCGGGTTAATGCTGGATACGGTTAATTTTTGGATAGCCACCGGCTTTGGGCTGGGGCTATCGCCGGTGGCGCCCGGTACTTTTGGCTCGCTGCTGGGCATTCCCTTGGCGTGGTGGCTGTTGAGCCGCCCGCTGGTGCAGCAGGGCACCATTATGGCAGCTCTGTTGCTACTTGCCGTACCGGTTTGCCACGTTGCCGCCTGGCACTATGTTGGACTGGGGCATGAAGAATTAGATCATGGCAGTATCGTTGCCGATGAATATGTGGCGTTCCCGCTGGCGGTAATCGGGTTGCAGGCCGCCCGCCATCCGCTGGTTATGGCGCTGGCATTCGGTGTTTACCGCTTTTTCGATGCACTGAAGCCGCCGCCGATTCATCTGGCAGAGTATGTTAACGGCGGTTTTGGCATCGTGTTAGATGATGTGATTGCGGCGCTGGTGACCTGGGTGGTAATGGCGATTGGGCTAAAGCTTTGGCAGCGTCGAGCATCAGGGCAACAGTTAAACTCGTAAGAGTGCGCGCAACGAAAAAAGCGCCGCTAGCCTGATGAAAAGCTAGCGGCGCTCTTGGTTATCGCTCACGATTTTGAGCGTTTACGGAATTACTCTTGCACGACAATCACCGACTTGGCATTGACGAACTCAAGCATGCCGAAACCGCCATGCTCACGGCCGTAGCCGGAGTTTTTGACGCCGCCAAACGGCATCTCTGGGGTAGCAACACCAAAGCCGTTAATAAACACCATACCCGTATCAAAGTACTTACTGGCAAGTTCGGTGGCGCGCTTCACATCTTTAGAGATAATGCCGCCGCCCAGGCCATAACGGCTGTCGTTGGCAATGCGCATGGCGTCTTCGTCATCTTTAGCACGAATCAACGCTGCTACAGGGCCAAATAGCTCATCGTCGTATGCTGGCTGACCGGGGGTCACGTTATCCAGCACAGTGACCGGATAGAAAGCACCTTTACCTGAAGGCTTTTCACCGCCGCAGAGAATTTTCGCACCTTTACGAACACTTTCTTCCACTTGTTCGTGAAGCCCATCGCGCAGATCAACGCGAGCCATGGGACCAAGGTCGCTGCCTTCTTGAGTTGGGTCGCCTGCTTTCAGCGCCTGCATACGTTCTACGTAGCGCTGTTTAAACGTTTCGTAGTTCTTTTCAGTCACTACAAAACGCTTGGCGGCAACGCAGGTTTGCCCACCGTTGTAGACGCGCCCCTGCACGCAGGTGTCGATGGCCACATCCATGTCGGCGTCATCGAGTACCAGGTAAGCGTCGTTGGAGCCCAGCTCAAGCACGGTCTTTTTAAGGTGCTCCGCGGCCTTGCCGGCCACTTTGCGGCCCGCACCATCACTACCCGTGAGCGTGACGCCCCGCACTGCAGAGTGAGCAATCACTTCGTCAGATATGTCGTGAGAGATCACTAGCGTACGGAAAACGTTTTCGGGGAGCCCTGCTTTACGGTAGATTTTTTCAAGCAGCAGGCCGCTGCCGGTCACGTTTTCAGCGTGTTTTAGCAGTACGCCGTTACCCGCCATAATATTGGCGATGGAGTAACGTACCACCTGATACGCGGGGAAGTTCCAGGGCTGAATGCCGTAGATCACACCCATTGGTGAGTAGGTCACGAAACCACGCTCGCCGTTGCCAGGCTGGCGCTCTTCGTCAGCCAGCTTTTTGGGGCCGTGTTCAGCGGTGTAATCACAGATGCCGGTACACAGATCCACTTCCTGGCGGGCCTGAGAAGGCAGTTTGCCCATTTCCTTGACCATCAGGTCGGCAAGCTCTTCTTTGTGCTCTTGCATCGCTTGGCCAATCGCTTTGACTGTTTTAGCGCGGCTTTCCAGAGATGCTAAGCGCCAATCGAGAAAGGCCTCGTAGCAGGCGTCCACAACCTGCTTCGCTTCTGCGCTGCTCATCAACGCATAGGTTTCGAGGGCTTCACCATTGGTGGGATTGATCGTCGTAATGCTGTTGCTCATAAGATCTCCTATCTATAGATCAACGTTTGGGTCAAAGCGCCCAGCTCCTGGGTGCTTAGTCGACCGGTCTATTATTTATAGCCGGTCACTGTAGTACAAAAACAGCGACCATGCATAGCATCGGTGTTATTTATCCGGCAGTGGTAAGAGCGATCAGTTCCAAGTATTGCGTATGGAATTTGAGCGCAGCTATCTGTATCAGGTTGATGTTTAATGCTTATTGAAAAAATCTATTAAACGCGACAGCGTTAACTACGCATGCGGGCGGCCTTTGTGATCGCGCGAGCACACTCCATTAAAGAGGGGGCAAGCTGTTCCAGTGCTCGCTCAAGGTTCCAGCGGCTGCTGGGGGTTGTGATGTGCACAGCGGCTACCGGTAAACCTGCAGCGTTGCTTATTGGCGCAGCAATGTTGATATCCCCCAGGAAGTATTCAGCATCGTTCCAGGCGACGCCACGTGTACGACATTCTCGGATCAAGTCGGTTAGGGCGCTTATATCGGTAATCGTATTTGGAGTATGGGACTTTAACTCGCAGGCGGTTAAGTACTCCTGAACGCTGGTGTCGTCTAGCGCTGATAAGAACGCTCTACCGGAGGCGGAGCAGTACATCGGTACGCTGCTGCCCACGGGCATATGAATGGGAATGTAATGGCGGCTGGTAAAACGGGCCATGTAGATCATATCGAGCCCGCTGGGTTCGGTGAGCGAAACGGTCTCCAGGCAGCTGTTGCTCAATTCTGAGAGGTAGGGGTTGGCGCAATCGACCAGTAAATCGGCTTCTAAATAGTTGGCGGAGAGCGTCATCAGGCGGATGCCGAGCCGATATTTGCGGCTGGCGGGCGCTTTGACCAGGTAGCCGAGTTGTTCGAGCGTGTGGGTGATGCGCTGCACCGAGCCCATACTTAACCCTGAAAACTTGGCGATTTCCGAGAGGCTGAGTTCGCTGTGCTGAGCATCAAATAGCTCAAGCAAATCAAACGCTTTAGCAAGCGATTGATTGAACTGCGGCGAGCGTGGTTCGTTGGCGTTGGCGTGCTTCATGCTTTTATAGAATTCCTTACGTGTTCCCCTTGGGTATGAGGCAACAAGGGGAACGTATCAACATCTTGTGTGTTGCTGTGGAAGCGTGTGGGCGGTTTAGCGCTCCAGCCAGTCTCTGGCCCGATAGTAATTGACCACCGTTTCAACATACAGCCTTTGTAGGCCGTGGAGTGGAATCGGCTTGATGGGGCTTAGGGGAAAAGGTAGGGCTTCCTCCAGCGAATTTTCACCGAGGTGCTCTCCCAGTAATTTACCCATATGGCTACCCATGGCCACGCCACGGCCATTATAGCCCAGCGCCACGGTAAGCCCCGGCTGGGGTTCGTGTACATGGGGAAGCGAATCCTGGGTGATGGCGATACGACCTGCCCAGCGAAAGGCGATCTCTACGTACTTTAGCTGGGGGTAGAGTTTGATAATGGCGTTTTCGAGGTGCCGAAAGTCACTTGGCTTGCGCGGGTCGTTGAAGGAGCCTCGACCGCCCATCAGCAGGCGGCCTTCCCGGTCACGACGAAAATAGAGAAGCAGCTTGCGGGCATCCGACGCTACTTCGCCACCGGGTAGAATAGAGTTTCCTTCTTCTGACGTGAGAGGACGGGTGGCGACCTGATAGCTATTGGCGGCGATCAGGCTACTGGCGAGTTTGGGCTGCAGGGCATCGCTGTATCCGTTGGTGCAGAGTAGGACCCGTTCCGCCTGGATTTCCGCACCGCCTTCCGCCATGACGCGCCAGCGATCTCCGGCGCGGGTCAGTGAGGTGACGCGGGTGTGTTCATGCAGTGTTGCTCCATTTTCATGCGCTGCCTGTGCCAGCCCGCGGGCGTAGGCGAGCGGATTCAGCCCGCCGGCCCTGGGGTCTACCCAGCCGCCAAGATACTCTGAGGTGCCGAGACGCTCTGCGCACTGCTGCTGGTCTAACCAGGTGATCTCTACGCCGCGGGATTGCCATTGGCGGGCGCGAGATTCAATCGCTTTCAGGCTGGCGTGGGTTACGGCGGGTTGAATCCAGCCGCGCTGCTGGGCTTCGCAGTCAATGTTGTGCTGCTTTATCAGGTCAAACACCACATCGGCATTGCGGGCTGAGAGCGCGATCATGCGTTGGCCGCGCTCTTCGCCATAGCGTGTGATGAGTTCATCCGGGTCGTATTTGAGACCGGGGATGACTTGGCCGCCGTTACGGCCGGAGGCGCCCCAGCCGATGCTTTCGGCTTCCAGTAACAACGTGCTGATGCCGCGCTTGGCGAGTGCCAGGGCGGCGGAAAGGCCGGTAAAACCGCCGCCGATGATCACCACATCGCTGCGCTGAGCGCCCTGCAGCGCTGGGTAGTCTCTGCCCGCGGGAGCTGTGTCAGCCCACAGGGAGGGGGGCATCTGAGATGAGTTTGCCATCCTTGGTCTCCGTTAATGGTTTAGCACGCGGCGCAGAAAATCCTGGGTGCGCTCGTGGGAAGGCTGGGTAAGCAGCGTGTGGGCATCGCCGGATTCGACAATCTGTCCGCCATACAAAAAGCAGACGCGATCGGCCACTTCTTTGGCAAAGCTCATTTCATGGGTGACGACCACCATGGTCATGCCTTCGTTGGCCAAGTCGCGCATGACGGTTAACACATCGCCCACCAGTTCGGGGTCGAGGGCGGAGGTGGGTTCATCGAACAGAATGGCTTCCGGTTGCATGGCCAGGGCGCGGGCAATGGCGACACGCTGCTGTTGGCCGCCGGATAGCTGCTGCGGGTAGGCCTCAACTTTGTCGCCTAGCCCCACTTTCTCCAACAGCACAATGGCGTTGGCGTGGGCGGTCTCACGGGGTTCGTTTTTGACGAAAATCGGCCCTTCCATAACGTTTTCGACCACCGTTCGGTGGGGGAAAAGGTTGAATCGCTGAAATACCATGCCGACTTGAGTACGCAGGTCGTTAATGTCTTTGCTGGCCACATCGACCTGGCGATCATTGATCGTAATGCTGCCCTGGTCATAGGACTCCAGGCCGTTAATACAGCGAAGCACGGTCGACTTGCCTGAACCTGAAGGGCCAATCAGACAAACCACTTCGCCTTTGGCGACCGTTAGGCTGACCCCTTTGAGTACTTCTACGTCGCCAAAGGATTTATGAATAGCGTTGATGTTGATCATGATTTGCCTCCCTTCGCTGACTTTCCGAAATAGCGCTCTAGGCGGTTAACGCCAAAAATCAACGGTAAGCTAAGGCAGAGGTAGAGCAGGGCGACCAGGGTGTAAACCGTGGTGTTCTGAAAGGTGGAGGCGGCAATTAACTGCCCGGCCCGCGTCATTTCGGCCACGGTGATGGTGGAGGCTAGCGATGAGTCTTTCAGAATCATGACGGCCGTGTTGCCATAGGGTGGCAGCGCAATGCGTATTGCCTGGGGCAGTACGACGCGGCGCATGATGAGCTTGCTTTTCATGCCGATGGATCTGGCGGCTTCAATCTGGCCCGCTTCAATCGCTTCGATACCGGCGCGGAAGTTTTCAGCTTGGTAGGCACTATAGGCCACCCCGAGCCCGATAATACTGGCCTGGAAGGCGCTAAGTTGTATGCCGAGTTCGGGGAGTACGAAGTAGATGTAAAACAGTTGAACGATAATCGGGAGGCCGCGCACCACATTGATGAAGGTGCCTGCGGTGAGCGACAGCGCCCGCACGGGCGAGAGCTTCATCAGGGCTAAGAGCAGGCCGAGCAGGGTGCTTAGCAGTAGGGCGCCAATGGTGATCTGCACCGTGATCAGAGCACCTTTTAATAAAATGGGTAGAAAGGCGGTGATGTCCGAAAACTCCATGGTAAGCCTTTATTTTGCATGCACTTCTTCAACTACCCCCGAAGGGGCAGTGAAGCGGTGCTGGGGTGATCATTAGCAGGCGGGTTCGTTAACGCTGCCGGTGGGGTACCTGTGGGGGTTATAAGCCCCATTCTTCGAAGATGGCATCGAGAGTGCCATTCTCTTTCAGGTTAGCAAGTGATGTGTTCACTTGTTCCAGCAGTTCGGTGTTTTCCTGGTCAACTGCAAAGCCGATGTGGCCAACCATTTGTTGCTCGTAGTTGTCTGCTAGCTGGAGTTCTGGAAAGCGGTCTTGGCTGAGGTGGTAGCTCATGATGGGGGCATCACCGACACCCGCCACGATTCGACCTAACGAGATGTCACGCATCATGTCTGCCAGGGAGTCATAATTACGGATTTCTGGAAAAATGCCCATGTTGTTGAGCTGTTCGACGTAGGTGGTGCCTACCTGGGCTCCAATCACTTCGCCCGAGAGGTCTTCCAGGGTGTTGATCTCGCCATCATAGTCCTGACGGGTAACGACCCCTTCGCCATAGGGGTAAACATCATCGCTGAACGCGACCTGTTTGGCGCGCTCTTCGGTCTTCAGCATCGCGGCGGAAATGATGTCGATATGCCCAGCGGTCAGCGAGGGTATCAAGGCGTTGAACTGCGACTCCTGAATAGTGACCTCATAGCCCATATCTTCGCCCAGTGCATTGACCAGATCGACCATCGCGCCGGTGATCTCATTGGTTTGCACGTCCAGAAACGTAAACGGAATCCCGCTTGGCGTTCCGCCTGCTTTTAGCACTTCCTGTGCGTTTGCCGTGGCACCAAGCGATAAGGCTACGCCCAGTACTGCCGGTAACAGCATCGCTTTTTTAAAGTGAAGAAGAGGTTGGCTGTCGGATGTAGGTTTCATTGGGTCACCATTGAGAGTGTTGGGGGTTGTTATTTACGCCTTGTTAAAAGCTGTTCGGTAACGTCACTTCAGAGCCTAGGTGACTTTTTATTTATCGGCAAGAGTTATTATTTATCGCATTGCGATAAATTGTAGGGGTGTTTGTTTGAAGCGCATCGTTACCATGCTTGGGCCAGCATCCTGACACGTTGATGAATTAAGTCATCAAAATGTCGATGTCCGATGATTATTTGCTTTCCATATACCTGCATAATTTTATGTTTACTTTTTTTATCAATTAAATCAGTTAGTTGTTTATTTTTTAGGTTGGCACGACGTTTGCTAAGTAATAAGTGGCCAGCGCTATTCTCGGTTTGATAATCGAGCTGGTAAAACAACCAATAAAAGCTAATAGGAAGCGCCATATGCAATTAAGTAGCTTTAATCAAGTGAGTAGCTTTAAAAGCGCCGGTAAGCTGATTACCGGCCATGGGGCCGCAAAGCAGTTGCAGCCTTATGTCCAATCGTTGGGTATGCAGCGGCCCTTAATCGTTACCGATAGCGGTGTGATGGCTTCTGGCACGCTGGATATGATTACTGAGCAGCTTACGGCACTAAAGGTGACCTATGAGGTGTTTGATCAGGTAACGCCCGAGCCGGAAGTGGAAATAGTCGAAATGTGTACCCGCGCTTTTAATGCTGGCAAGCACGACAGCGTTATTGCCGTCGGCGGCGGGAGTGCCATGGACATCGCTAAGTGTGTGGCGGTATATGCGCACTACGAAGGTCCGCTGGAGGCGTTGTTTGGCGAGAACATGGTTGATCAACGCACAATACCTTTGATCGCCATGCCCACCACGGCGGGCACCGGTTCTGAAGTGACCAATATCGCGATTCTGTCGGATAAAGCCCAACAGATGAAAAAGGGCATCGTCAGTGACTGCTTATTACCGGATGTCGCGATTGTCGCGCCTGAGCTTACGCTTAGTTGCCCACGGTCTGTGACGGCGGCCAGCGGGGTGGATGCGTTGGTCCATGCAGTGGAGGCGTATCTATCTAACTTTGCCACGCCGATTACCGATGCATTGGCAGTTAAGGCAATGAACCTCATTGTGCATGCGCTCCCCATGGCGTTTGCCAATCCCAACAATCTCCAGGCCCGTGAAGATATGGCCACCGGTAGCCTGCTGGCAGGCCTGGCCTTTGGTAATGCCGGCGTGGGCGCAGTCCATGCGTTGGCGTATCCGTTAGGTGGGCGCTACCACCTGGCCCATGGGGTGACTAATGCGCTGTTACTGCCCTTTGTCATGGAGTGGAACAAGCTGGCTTGCGTCGAGCGCTTTCGTGGCATTGCGGTGGCGTTTGATGAACCCGTGGCTGGGCTTTCGGATGATGCCGTCGCCAATGCGGTTATCCAGCGCATGCATAAGCTTTGTGCCGATGTGGAGATTCCTTCCGGGTTACGCTCGTTTGATATTTCTGAATCCGCCATTCCTGAGTTGGCCGCCGAAGCCATTAAGGTAGAACGTTTGCTGCGCAATAACCCGCGGGTATTAACGCTTGCGGATGTGGAGGCGATTTACCACGCCGCTTATTAATGCGCCGCTATTAAAAACGCCATAACGACAAAACGTTTATTAAAAATACTAACAACTTTAAACAGGAGTCCATGCCATGAGCGCTTGGAAGCATCGCGTTGACGGTGAAGAGAGCCCGTACACACCGCTAGGGCCGTTTAAGCTACGCCTGCCGTTTTACCATTATCGTTTTGAACTGCCCGATTACCTGCAAGGGCTTTTGATGTGCGCGGTGGATCTTGCTGCGATCCCGTTGATGATGCAGCTACTGGGCATGCCGTTTGAAGCGGCGTTGGCCATCGTTATTTTAAATGGCCTGCTCTATTTACTTCATCACCTGCTGGGTGACCCGGTGATTCCTGGCTGGATTACTCCTGCTATCCCACTACTGATCGCTTATGTCTCCACCTTTCCCGAAGGGGGGGACAGGGTTCATGCGCTCATTGCCTTCCAGATGATGCTGGGGATGCTGGCACTGGGCCTGGGGGTAACGGGCATGGCCAGTAAAGTGGTGCGGCTCATTCCTTCTGCTATTAAAGCGGGGGTCATTATGGGCGCGGGCCTAGCCGCCATAGTGGTGGTGTTTGATGAAGGCGGCCGTTTTGAGCAGTACCCCTTTACCATTGCCATTGCCGTGGGTGTCGCGTTTTATCTGATTTTTTCTCGCCATTACAACAAGCTGAAAGCGCAGGGTGGCCTGTGGGGAGCAATTGGTAAGCTGGGTATTTTTCCGATTATCGTACTGGCGATTGTGGTGGCCCCGCTGTTTGGTGAAGCGCCCTGGCCGGACGTTGAGTGGGGCTTTAGTCAGCCGGATTTCGCGCTGATGTTCAGTGAATACACGGTATTTGGCGTTGGTTTACCGCCCTTGATGATGTTTTTAACGGCCATTCCTACCGTTATTGCGGCTTACATTGTGCTGTTTGGCGATGTGCTTCAAAGCAAGGCGCTGTTGGAAGAGGCTGACGAGAAGCGTCAGGATGAAAAAATTGACTATAACCCTAACCGTGCCCATATGATTTTTGGTGGGCGTAATTTCGGTATGAGTATCTTTGGCCCCGATGTAGTGATGTGTGGCCCGCTGTGGGCTGCGATGCATGTGGTCACGGTGGAGCGTTACAAGCAGGGCAAAGCGGCGATGAACTCTATCTTTGGTGGCTCTGGCTCGTTTCGCTGGGGAACCAATACGGGATTATTATTGCTGCCGATCGTGAGTTTGGTGCAACCGATTCTGGGGATTGCGCTGGCGCTTACGCTGTTAATTCAGGGCTACGTGAGTGTGCGTATTGGCATTATGGAGGCGCGCAGCCAGCGGGACTTGGGTATCGCGGGCATTATCGCCGCCATGCTAGTCATTAAAGGTGCTACTTGGGCTTTTGCGGTAGGTATCTTGCTTTGCGCGTTAATTTACGGCAAACGCTTCTTCTCAGGCGAGGTGGATAAAACTTTCGTGAAAGATTGGGATGAGGCATTGCTACCAGAGACTGATCCTGAACCGGTGGTGCCTTTGCGCAAATAACAGACTCTGCCTTTATAGTGGCTTAAGCGCTATGGGGTTGAGAACCAGTGCCCACCGTGAAAGCGGTGGGCGCGGTCTATCAGGGGAGCTGTTATGCAACGTATCGAAGAGTGCCTTTCGTTGGAAGCCGCGCTGCCGTTATTTGATTTGCACGGCACTGATGCGGTTGAGGTATTTGATACCCACGGTCAGGTGATTGGGGTATTAACCCGCACCGATATTGAAAAGGCACAGCGCGACGCGGCGCTAGGCCAGTTGGTAGGCGAGTGTATGCGCTACCGTGTAACAGGCATTAAACCTCAGACGGAGGCTGAAAGCGTTGATGCGTCTGGCTTCGACCAAGAGCCATTACGTTCATTTCTGGATGCCTTGCATGACGGTGTCTATATCACCGATGCCAATGGTATTACGGTGACGATCAATAAAGCTTATGAACGTATCACGGGTATTTCACGTGCGGAGGTAGTGGGCTTCCATATGGCTGACTTGGTGAAGGCGGGATTTATTTCTAAGTCAGCCTCGTTGGAGGTTATCCGGGAACATCGCCCGATTACGCTGGTGCAGACCATTCATGGCAGTCGCAAGATTGTTGTGACCGGGACGCCCATGTTCAATGCCGATGGCTCCATTGCCTATGTGGTTACCAGTGTGCGTGACATTACCGAGCTGTTGCTGGCGAAACACGCCCAGGAGCAGTTAGAGCAGATCCAGCGCATTCGTGAGGCGTATAAAGTACCTGAGATAACGTCACTAAGTGCGCCTGGGGTGATCACCAGCCAGCAAACCGAACCCTGCTTTGCGCTTGCTAAGCGAGTGGCGAAATCAACCGCGAAGATTCTGATTCAAGGGGAAACCGGGACGGGTAAAACGCTGTTGGCGCGCTATATCCACCAGCAAAGTGACCGTATGGAAGGGCCGTTTATGGAGCTTAACTGTGCGGCATTTCCGGAAGGGTTGCTGGAAGCAGAACTGTTTGGCTATGCCGCCGGGGCGTTTACCGGAGCTGCGCCAAGAGGTAAGCAGGGGCTACTGGATGTGGCCCATGGCGGCACGCTTTTTCTGGATGAGATTGGCGATTTACCCCTCGCGTTGCAGGTGAAGCTACTCAAAGTGGTGGAAGAAAATCGCTATTTGCCAGTAGGCGGGACAGCTTTCCGTCATACCAATGTTCGCCTGATTACCGCTACCCATCAGAATTTAAATGACCACGTTAAGAAAGGGAGCTTTCGTGAGGATCTATTTTATCGCATAAGCGTGGTGCCGCTATGGTTACCCCCTTTGCGACAACGTCGCGATGAGGTAATCCCCTTACTGAACTATTACCTAGACCATTTTAATCAGTTGCACGATGTTAATAGGCGCTGGAATCCCGAGGCGTTGGAATTACTTTCGAACTACTCATGGCCTGGCAATATCCGTGAGCTGATCAATTTAACCGAGCGCTTAGCCGTCACTGCGGTAGAGGACGAGATCACTACCACTACGCTGCCGAGTGAGATATTTCCCGCTCTGCCGGTTAGTTTAGAGTCCGTGAGTGGTGATCTGCGACAGCAGGTTAGTCGGTTTGAACAGCAACTCATTCAACAAGCGCTTGCCAAGCATGGCACGACACGCGCAGCGGCCGCTGTACTGGGAATCGATCAGTCGACGTTGGTGAAAAAGCAGCGGCGCTGGCGTTAGATCATATTGTTCACTTGCTACTCAAACGTAGGCCCACCGGCTTCTTCACCCCAGACCTCTTCCAGGCGGCCGTCGCGACCACAGCTGTAGCGGTAGAACTTATAGCGCACCGGGTTCTTTTGGTAATAGTCCTGGTGATACTCCTCGGCAGGCCAGAAGGTGTTTGCCGGTACTATTTGGGTGGCGATTTCTCGGTCAAAGCGTTCTTCCATTTCCGCTTTGGAGGCTTCGGCCAGTTCGCGCTGTTCGTCGTTATGATAAAAGATCGCCGAACGGTACTGATCGCCCACATCGCAGAACTGACGGTCTACCGCGAAGGGGTCGATATTGCGCCAGAAGATCTCCAGTAGCTGCGCGTAGCTGATCTGCTCTGAGTCGTATTCGATTTGAACAACTTCAGCGTGGCCCGTGTTACCTCGGGTGATATCTTCGTAGCTGGGGTTCTCAAGCTCGCCGCCGATATAGCCGGAAATGGTGGCACTGACGCCGGGTTGGTTGTCGTAAGGCGGTTCCATGCACCAGAAGCAGCCCCCGGCAAACGTCGCTTCTGCATTGGCATGCTCTTGAGACGACTGGGCTTGGAGTGACGCACTGGCGAGGCCTGCAACTGCCATGATACAGAGCGTTAAGGGGCGCAAAAGCGAAAGTCGGGTCATTGTAGGCACTCCAGTGGTGGTAGCGAGTCATTGCGTGCTGTTGAATCGATTAGTGGCATCAGGCGCGATTTCCTTACAGCCATTCTGTTACAGCTATTCTCTTACAAACTAGCCGGGTCGATGAGGCCATACCTCATCCAGTGTACTCAGCGCAGCATTTACCGGCGGCTCGTTGGCGCTGTCGTGTCGCCAAATAAAGCTTAATGCACAGGGCAGGCGGATGTTGTCGGCCACGGCTAGGCCACTCTCCTGGCGCTCGGTCATCGCTAGAGCGTCCCGGGCCAGGCTTAGGCCGACACCTGCGCGCACTAGGTCAAGCATGCAGGCCTCCTGGTCAACCTGGGCCACCCGATTGGGTACCGCGCCGCTTGGCCCAAGCGCCTGTTTTAATAGCCGATGGTGGGCGGAATTTTGGGGCGTGACAATCCACGGCAGCGTGGCCAGGTGCTCCCAGCGGGTATCGATAAGCCGGTTTTCCCAGCCCGCAGGGGCAATCACATGGTAGTGAAAATGCGTTAGCTCTCGCCAAGCCAGCGCCTCATGCCCTTTGCCAGGGGTGAGAGAGGCTAGGCCAGGACCTTCGCCGGGCGGCGCTAAATAAAAACCGACATCTAAATCGCCCTGTTCAATGCGGTTAAGCACGCTGCCGCTCATGCCATGGTGCAGCTCGGTTTCTAATTGGGGCGCGCGGGCCATCAAGCGGCTTAAAAAGGCGCCTAGGCGGAGGAATTCCGGGTCGACAATGGTGCCGATTGAGAGCTTGCCGCGCAGCGTGCTATGTAGCGTTCCAGCCGTCTGCTCAAATGCCTGGGCGCTGGCTAAGGCTTTTTCGGCGGCGGGCAGCAGCGCATGGCCATCGGCCGTCAAAGCAAGCCCCTGAGGACGGCGACTAAACAGCGTGAGGCCTAAATTGGCCTGTAGCTGCTTCAACTTTAGGCTAATGGCGGGTTGAGTCAGGTGTAGCTGCTCGGCGGCGCGTGACACGCTGCCCGTTCTTGCAACGGCCACGAAGGCGCGCAGCGTGGCATAGTCTTGCATGATAGGCCTCAAAGAGAGCGCTGATATTAGTAAAGCTTATAACTGGCTTTTAAATAACTCAATTGATCCGTTCGCAGGGCCCAGTAGGCTAGGCTGAAGGTAAGCTCTTTGCACACGCTCTTAACATGCGTTCTTAAAACAGGTACTCCTCATGACAACTATGACAACTACAGCGATTCAGCACTTTATTAATGGTCAGGCCAGCGCTGGTGAATCTTCTCACTCTCAGGACGTATTCAACCCCGCCACCGGCCGTGTTACCGGTCGCGTATCGCTGGCTTCCCCGGCGGACGTCAATACCGCGGTAGAGGCCGCCCAAGCCGCTTTTCCCGCCTGGGCCGATACCCCGCCCATCCGCCGCGCCCGGGTTATGTTCAAGTTTTTAGAGCTTTTAAACGTTCATAAAGATGAGCTAGCCGAAGCGATTACCAAAGAACACGGCAAGGTGTTCACCGACGCCCAGGGGGAGGTGGCCCGCGGCATTGATATTGTGGAATTTGCCTGCGGTATTCCGCAGTTGTTAAAGGGCGATTACACCGAGCAAGTGAGTACAGGGATCGATAACTGGACGACGCGCCAGCCGTTAGGTGTCGTCGCTGGTATAACGCCATTTAATTTCCCGGCCATGGTGCCGATGTGGATGTTCCCCCTGGCGATTGCCGCTGGTAATACGTTTATTTTGAAACCCAGCCCTCTTGATCCCAGTGCTTCGCTGCTAATGGCCGACCTGCTGAAGCAGGCGGGCCTGCCCGACGGCGTGTTTAACGTTGTGCAGGGTGACAAAGACTCGGTGGAAGCCCTTATCGACCACCCCCACGTTAAGGCGCTGTCGTTTGTAGGCTCAACGCCAATTGCCAACCTGATCTACGAACGCGGCGCCCGCAACGGTAAACGCATTCAAGCACTCGGCGGGGCTAAAAACCATATGGTGGTAATGCCGGATGCGCATTTGGATAAAGCCGTCGACGCACTGATTGGTGCCGCCTACGGCTCTGCCGGTGAACGCTGCATGGCCATTAGTGTGGCGGTGTTGGTCGGCGATGTGGCGGATAAAGTCGTCCCAGCCCTGGCTGAACGCGCCAAGGCGTTGAAAGTAAAAGATGGCATGCAGCTCGATGCGGAAATGGGCCCCATTGTGACCCGTGAGGCTCATCAGCGGATTACCGGCTATATCGAAAAAGGCGTGGCGGAAGGCGCCGAACTGGTGGTCGATGGCCGCCGTTTTAATGCCTCATCAACGGGTGACGACTGCGCCGAAGGCTTCTGGATGGGCGGCACGCTGTTCGACAACGTCACCCCCGAGATGACGATCTACAAAGAGGAAATTTTTGGCCCGGTGCTGGTTTGCGTGCGGGTGCCGGATATCGCCACGGCCATTCAGTTGATTAACGACCACGAGTTTGGCAACGGCGTTAGCTGCTTCACCGAAAGCGGCACGGTGGCGCGGGAATTTGGTCGCCGTATCCAGGTCGGCATGGTGGGTATCAATGTGCCCATCCCAGTGCCTATGGCGTGGCACGGTTTTGGCGGTTGGAAGCGCTCTTTATTTGGTGATACGCATGCCTACGGCGAAGAGGGCGTACGTTTCTACACCAAGCAGAAATCCATCATGCAGCGCTGGTCAGACTCCATCGACGCAGGCGCTGAATTTGTAATGCCCACGGCGAAGTAACGCCTAAACGTTATGGGAGCCAACGCATGCCAGCGCCAACGAATAATAATTTTGACTATATCGTGGTAGGAGCAGGCACCGCCGGGTGCCTGCTGGCTAACCGACTCAGCGCCAACCCTAACAACAAGGTGCTGTTGATCGAAGCGGGTGGTCGCGATAACTACCACTGGATCCATATTCCGGTGGGCTATCTCTACTGCATTAATAACCCGCGTACCGATTGGCTGTTTCGCACCGAGCCTGATAAAGGGCTCAACGGACGTTCTTTAATCTATCCGCGGGGCAAGACCCTGGGCGGCTGCTCAAGCATCAATGGCATGATTTATATGCGCGGCCAGGCGCAGGACTACGACCACTGGGCCGAGGTCACCGGCGACGATGCCTGGCGCTGGGAGAACTGTTTACCCGACTTTATCAAACACGAAGACCACTACCGCCTGGATGAGGGTGGCGATGCCGATGCAAAACACCGAGATTTTCACGGCCATGGTGGCGAGTGGCGGATCGAAAAACAGCGCCTCAAGTGGCAGGTGTTGGATGATTTTGCCGAGGCTGCGGTGCAGGCGGGCATACCGCGTAGCGACGATTTTAACCGCGGCTCTAATGAAGGCGTGGCCTACTTTGAGGTTAATCAGCGCTCGGGCTGGCGTTGGAATACCGCCAAGGCGTTTTTACGTGCAGCTCTCAAGCGCGACAACCTCACGTTATGGCACTCTACGCAAGTGAATAGGCTGGTTTTTGAACAGGCGGATACACTGCGCTGTACAGGCGTGGAGGTGGAGCGTGAGTGCAACCCCCTTCGCGTTGCGGCGAGCAAGGAAGTCGTGCTGTGCGCAGGCGCCATTGGCACGCCGCACCTGTTACAACTTTCTGGGGTAGGGCCAGCCGAGCTGCTCCACAAACATGGCGTTGAGCTAGTCCATGACCTGCCGGGGGTGGGCGAGAACCTGCAGGATCATCTGCAGATTCGCTCAATATATCGCATCACCAATGGCAAAACCCTCAATGCCATGGCTAGTACGCTGTGGGGTAAAGCGGGAATTGGCCTTGAATACCTGCTTAAGCGTTCGGGGCCAATGAGCATGGCGCCTTCGCAACTGGGGGCTTTTACCCGCAGCACGTCGGATCAACCGCATCCCAATATTCAGTACCACGTACAGCCGCTAAGCCTGGAAGCGTTTGGCCAGCCGTTACACCCTTACCCGGCGATTACCGCCAGCGTGTGTAATTTGAATCCTACCAGCCGTGGCACCGTGCGGCTTAAAAGCCGCGACCCGCGCCAGGCCCCGGCGATTTCTCCCAATTACCTGAGTACTCCTGAAGATCGCAAGGTGGCCGCGGATTCTCTACGGGTGACGAGGCGTATCGCCGAGCAGCCAGCGTTTGCCAAATACGCGCCGGAAGAGGTCAAGCCCGGCGTCGAGTACCAAAGCGACGATGAGCTGGCCCGGCTGGCCGGTGATATCGGCACGACTATATTCCATCCAGTGGGCACCGCGAGAATGGGCCGTGAGGATGATGCCATGGCAGTGGTCGACGCACGGCTGCGAGTGCGCGGCGTAATGGGACTAAGAGTGGCCGACGCCAGCGTTATGCCAACCATCACCAGCGGCAACACTAACTCACCCACGCTGATGATTGCGGAGAAGGCTGCCGGCTGGATGCTGGCTGAGCGTCATGAAGTTTCCGGTAGCACTTAGCGATGTGCGCTATTAATCGGCATTGATAGAGGGTGTTGACGTGGGCGGGTGGTTAAGCGCAAAATGTCGGCAGTTGGTTAGCAAGTCGAACGTTGTCAGCAGTATAGAAGCGCCTCTAGCGTTAAATCTGGTGAAAGTCTCTTGTTATACCCACTGCAATTCGGGTATTTCCCGGTTTAATTAGCAACATCGAGGATTTCGATCATGGCAACTGGTACCGTTAAGTGGTTCAACGACACTAAAGGTTTCGGCTTTATCTCTCCTGACGACAATGGCGACGATCTGTTCGCGCATTTCTCTGAAATTCAGGCAGAAGGCTTCAAATCTCTGCAAGACGGCCAGAAGGTTTCCTTCGACGTCACCCAGGGTAAAAAAGGCCTTCAGGCTTCTAACATCAAAGTAGAAGGTTAATTCCTTTACTAAGGTGTTAACAATCACCGCCTAGCGTTGATTGACCAAAGAACCCCGCCAAGTGCGGGGTTCTTTGCTTTTAGGATTTGTAACTTAAAATTACCTCACCCCTTCCCCCTCACCCTGCATATTCCATTTCGATCTTTAAATGTTTCTAAAAATAACTTTTTAGAATATAAGATTGGCTTCACAATACCGCCATGCTTATTGGTTAAGGATGTCGTGGTTATGTCACTGGATGCTTGGATAGCGGTTGGAGTGGTGCTCACCATCTTCCCGTTAATGGCCTTTTCACGCCTGGGGCCGGATATTATCTTGCTGGGCGCGGTTATTGTGCTAATGACGCTGGGGGTGATTGACCCCCAGCAGGCGCTGGGGGGCTTCTCCAATAGCGGCCTGTTTACCGTGGCGTTTATGTATGTGCTGGTGGCCAGCATTCGCGAAACCGGCGGTATCGACCTGATTATTCGCTATGTGCTTAAACGGCCCAAAAGTGAGCGGGGCGCGCTGGTTCGCCTGTTGCTGCCGGTGGCTTCGCTTAGCGGCTTTGTCAATAATACCCCCGTCGTTGCTACCTATATTCCCGCGGTCATGAGCTGGAGCCGTCGGCTACGCTTGTCTCCCCAGCGGTTGCTGATGCCGCTTAGCTTCGCTTCTATCCTGGGTGGCACCATCACGCTATTTGGCACCAGTACGAACCTGGTGGTGCATGGACTATTGCTGGAGCGTTATCCCGAGCTAGGCATGGGCCTGTTGGATTTGGCCTGGGTCGGCGTTCCTGTCGCCGTCGTAGGACTGAGTTATCTTATTTTGCTCGGGCCACGACTGTTGCCCGCCAGGGAAGGGCTGGCCAATGCGTTCGCCAACCCGCGGGAGTTCACTATTGAAATGGAAGTCGATCCGGCAGGTGTGCTGGTGGATCGTACCGTTGAAGAGGCAGGGCTACGCCACCTACAGGAGCTGTTTCTGGTCGAGATTGAGCGCGCAGGCAACGTGGTCAGCGTGGTGGGGCCGGGCGAGCAGCTCAAAGGCGGCGACCGGCTGGTGTTTGCAGGCACCTCTGATGCAGCAGTGGAGTTGCAGCAAATCCGCGGTTTGATCCCTTCCCGAGACGGCACTTCCAGTTTGGAGAAGGAGTTTAAAGAGCGTCGCTTGGTTGAGGCGGTGGTCTCTAATCAGTGCCAGTTTATTGGCCAGCGAATTCGCGATGGTCACTTTAGAACCCTCTATGGGGCAGCGGTGTTGGCGATCTGCCGTGGCGGTGAACGGGTTAAGGGCAATCTGGGGCAGGTGCGACTGCAGCCCGCCGATGTGCTATTGCTGGAGGCGCGGCCCCCCTTTATTGAGCGGCATCGACAGTCAAGGGACTTTTTGCTGATTAGTGAGCTCAATGGCGCGGCTCGGCCTATCCATGAAAAAGCGCCGCTAGCGTGGGGCCTGCTGTTAGGCGCCGTGCTGCTCGCCGCGCTTGGTGTGCTGAGTATGCTCAACGCTGCCATGCTGGGTGCCGCATTGGCGCTGCTGACCGGCTGTTGTTCGGTAGGCGCTGCCAAGCGTGGCCTGGATACCCAGGTGCTGCTAACCATTGCCGCTTCCTTTGGGGTGGGGGCGGCGCTGCAGAGTTCCGGCGCTGCCGGGGTGATCGGCGGTGGGGTGTTGACCCTGGTGGCGGGTAATCCACTGCTGCTGTTAATAGGCACTTACTGCGTGGTTGCGCTGCTGACCGAACTGGTTACCAATAACGCAGCGGCGGTGATTATTTTCCCGGTGGTGATGAGCGCCGCGGAAAGCTTGGGCGTTAGCCCAATGCCCTATGTGGTGGCCGTTATGTTTGCCGCCTCGGCAAGCTTTTTAACCCCCATCGGCTATCAAACCAATTTGATGGTGTATGGCCCTGGGGGTTACCGGGTGAGCGATTTTCTACGCCTGGGCAGTGGATTAAATATACTGACGGGGGCCATAGCGCTGATGTTAATTCCCCTGGTATGGCCTTTTTAAGTGGTCTGTGACTATTTTTAGGCACTCTCCCGCTCGCTGTTAACGCGGGTTTGCGCTAGGGTGACGCTTTTTGCATAAGGAATACGACGTTATGACTGCTCCTGGCGAACTGATTATTGAACCGAAAGATGGTCAACCCGCCGATGCCTGTGTGTTCATTATTCACGGCTTAGGTGCGGACGGGCACGATTTTGAACCGCTGGTGCCCGCACTGGCGCTGCCCAAAGATTCCCACGTGCGTTTTATCATGCCTCATGCGCCACGCTTAGCCGTGACGATTAATGGCGGTATGGTGATGCCCGCTTGGTACGATATTCTCGCCATGGATTTGGGGCGTCGGGTCGATGAGGTTCAACTCAAGAAATCCGCAGAGCGCATCCAAGCGCTGATTCAAGAGCAGATTGACCAGGGTATCGATAGCCAGCGCATTATTGTCGCGGGCTTTTCGCAAGGTGGCGCGGTTGCCTACCACGCCGCGCTGACGTTTCCCGCGCAGCTGGGTGGCTTGTTAGCCATGTCGACCTACTTCGCGACCGCCGACAATATCGATCTTGCAGAAGCTAATCGTCAGATTCCTGTGGAAGTTCAGCACGGTAACTTTGACCCCATTGTGCCTGAAAGCCTGGGTCGCAGCGGCGCCGACCGCTTAAAAGAGATGGGCTACGCGGTCAACTACCGCCAATATCCCATGGCCCATGCGCTCTGTCCCCAGCAGGTCAATGATATCGGCAAATGGTTGAGTTCTCGCTTAAACTAAGCGCCTATGCCTATTCGTGACCGATGCAAGGATGTAGCGAAAACGAATGATAGCTTTCTTTGATGCGATAAAACCTCTTGAAGCAATGGAAATGCTGCTGGCGCTGTGCCTAACGGTGGCGGCGCTGGTGTGCCTGTTTGATCGCCACTTACTGCGCGCCTGCTGCTTTTTTGTCGCCTTTGCAGCGGCAATGACGTTGGCTTGGTGGCGGCTAGAGGCTCCCTGGCTCGCCGCTGCCGAACTCGTGCTGGGCGTTGTGCTAACAGGGGCCTGTTTTTTTTATGCCCTGGGCCACGTTTCACCGGGTGTGTCATCCCCTCTAGAGCGCGATAGATTTAGCGAGCCCTGGTCGCGGGTGGCGATGCGCGTGGCATTGGCGCTGGCCTGGTTTGTCATGGTCGGTGCCGCCATCCGTTATGTCATCGCTGACATGGCCTATTCACCTTCAGAGCATCCACTGCTGCTGGCGGGGGTGGTGATTGCCGCCAGTGCATTGGGAGCCTTTGCACTACATCGTCATTTGCTGCGCCGTTTGCTGGCGTTCAATATTCTCGGTTCGGGGGTATTTATGCTGCTGGCCGGTGTGGCGGGCACCTCGGCGGCGGCCCAGGCGTTAATTAGCGTCGGGCTGTTGGTCGCCTGGCTGGGGACGATGCTGGGTGCGCTGCTAATTCGACAGCTTTTGCACCTGGAAGGGGGCGAGGCCTTAGGGCCTGACGGTAAGCCCAAGGAGAGCGCCATATGATTTGGCGCTTTGGCCTTTTCGAGAGCACCTTTGAACCTCTTGCTAGTACCCATTGGGCGCTGTTAGCTGCGCTTGGCTTGCCGCTACTGCTGGGCATGCTGGCGGCACTCTTTCCTCCTAAGCGGGCATGGCCTGTGGCGCTGGCTAGCCTGCCGGTTCTGGCGTCCGGGTGGATGCTGTTATCTGCTTATGACCAGGCGGGCCTGCTCCGCTGGCAGTGGGAAATAGCCGGTGTTCACTTATCGCTACGCTTAAACGGGCTGAGCGTGCTACTGCTGTTAATGACCCAGGTGATCGGCGTTGCCGCAGCGCTCTATACACCGGGATATCTGCGCTTAAGCGAAACCGGGCCATTGGCACGCTGGCTGTGGCCGCTGATGGGCGTTGTACTGAGTGCGTTGTCGTTAATTTGGCTGGCCACCGATCTGTTGACCCTTTATGCCGGGCTGGAGCTAATGGGGCTGGCGGCGGTTGGCATGCTGATGCTATCGGGCAAAGTGCCCGCACTCGTGGCGGGAATGCGCTATTTGCTGTTGGCGCTGGTGGGTTCGCTTACCTATCTACTCGGGGTCGCGCTGATTTTAGGCCACTGGGGGCGATTGGATCTGCAGGGCTTGGCTGATGTGGTAGAGCCTGGGCCGGTGGCGTGGTTTGCCGCCGCACTGATTGGCGCTGGGCTGGCCTTAAAAGCCGCGCTATTTCCGCTGCATGCCTGGCTGACCCCGGTTCACGAGAATGCCTGGACACCGGTGAGCGCGCTGCATGCCGCGCTGGTGATCAAGGCGTCGCTATTTATACTGCTGCAGCTGTGGAGCATTCTGCTCCCTGAAACCTTCTACGCCCCGCGTGTTATCGCCTGGCTGGGCCTACTGGCGATTGTATGGGGCGGGTTACTGGCCTGGCGTACTGATTCACTTAAAACCCTGGTGGCTTCGTCCACTGTGGCCCAGTTGGGGTATCTCATGGTGGCTTTTCCGCTGCTGCTGGGGCCCGATATTGCGCCGCTGCCCCGGGCGTTAGCCTGGGAGGGGTTTTGGCTGCAGCTGATGGGCCACGCCTTTGCCAAAGCCGCCATGTTTATGGCCGCAGGCAACCTAATACTGGCCACCGGTGAGAGCACGCTAAAAGGCTTGGCGGGTACCAGCCGCCGTTTGCCGCTTTCGCTACTGGTGTTTGGCATCGCCGCTATCACTCTGATGGGCCTTCCACCCAGTGCTGGCTTCACGGCCAAATGGATGCTGCTTCAGGCGATGATCATCACCCAGCAGTGGTGGGCGGTGGCGGCGCTACTGACCGGCACACTATTAACCGCGGCCTATATATTCCGCCTGTTTCGTTACTCGTTTGACGAAACGGCCCCCCGCCATCGTTACCAACCTCTGGCGCCCGGTATGGATCTGATCGCACTAACGCTGGCCCTGATTGCGTTCGCCCTAGGGCTGTTGGCGCATTTCCCGCTGGAATTGATGCATGGAGGTAGCCCATGAACGCCGCCTGGTTACCACTGACCGCTTTGGCGACCTCGCTACTGGTGGTGGTGATTATTTTCGCACTGCCGGAAGACGCTCGGCGCCTGCGCACAACGATCAACCTCGTGGCGGCAGTCGTTAAGATTATTCTGGTTATGCTGATGGTCAGGCGGGTAGCCGCGGGGCATGAGGATATTTTTAGCTTTCAGGTAGTGGGGGGCGTTAATTTTGTCCTGCGCAGCGATGCGCTAGGGGTGATGTTTGCCGGATTATCGTCGCTGCTGTGGCTATGCACCACCATTTATGCCATCGGCTATCTGGAAGGCTCTGCCAATCGGAAGCGCTTTTTTGGCTTTTTTAGCCTGTGCGTGGCGAGCACGATCGGCATTGCCCTTGCCGATAACCTGTTTACCTTTCTGGTTTTCTACGAAATGTTGACGCTCTCTACCTACCCGCTGGTGGTTCACAAGGGCACCCAGCAAGCCCTCAATGCGGGACGCGTCTATTTACGCTATACGCTAAGCGCAGGTGTGGTGCTGCTACTGGGGGCTGTGCTGCTGTATAGCCTGACCGGGGATCAATCGTTCTCGTCAGAAGAGGGCTTGGGCGACTATGTGAACGATCACCGTGGCCTGCTAACGTTGATATTTACGCTCTTGGTAGGTGGGCTGGCGGTAAAAGCGGCTATGGTGCCGCTGCACGGTTGGCTACCCAGAGCCATGGTGGCGCCCGCGCCGGTGAGTGCGCTGCTGCACGCGGTCGCGGTGGTGAAGGCGGGCGCGTTTGGCATTTTGCGGGTGGTTTACGATCTGTTTGGCATTGAGCTGAGCGTGGAGCTAGGCGTTATCACCGCGTTAGCGGTGGCGGCCTCTATTACGATTATCTATGGCTCGTTAAGGGCGATTGCTCAAGAGGAACTCAAACCACGCCTCGCGTTCTCCACGATTAGCCAGGTCTCCTACGTCATTCTCGGCATTGGCTTATTCGGCCCGTTTGGCACCGTCGGCGCCTTGGCGCACTTGCTGCATCAGGGTTTAATGAAGGTCACGCTGTTCTTCTGTGCGGGTAACTATGCCGAAGAGCTGGGGATTCATCGCATCGATGAAATGGACGGTGCGGGTATGCGTATGCCGTTGACCAGTATTGCGTTTACCATCGGCGCGTTTGGCATGATTGGCCTGCCTCCTGTGGCGGGGTTTATTACCAAGTGGTACCTCGGCATTGGCGCGATTCAAGCCGAGATGTACTGGGTCGTCGCCGTACTGGTGGCGAGCAGTACCCTCAACGCCATGTACTTTTTACCCATTGTGCACCGCTTATGGTTCCGTTCAGGGCCCTCCCATGGCAAAGGGAGTTGGCCTAAAGAGCAGCGCTTAGGTCGTTTTGAAACCCATAGCTGGCTGTTAGTGCCGATGGTGTTTACCGCGCTGGTGAGTTTAGGGGCAGGACTGTTTGCCGGGTTGCCCTTTAGTCCCTTGGATTGGGCGGCCCGGGTTGCCAACGGGGAGTATCTGCCATGATGACCATGCTGCTTGCCCTGGCGCTGCTTTGGCCGCTGGTCGTCGTCGGTTGGACGCTATGGACTGCCTACTGTACACCCACTGAACAGCAGGACTATTTTTCAATATTGTGGCTAAGCGCCGCTTGGCCCGCGCTGCTGCTAGCCTACGGCGGTGAAGCGCAGTGGACGATTGATGCCTGGATGCTGGGCGGCGAATGGGCGCTTAACTCGCTAAGCCGCCCTTGGCTTGCGTTTACCGCGCTGCTCTGGGGGTTGGCAGCCATCCACGCAAGGGGCTATTTTGCGGCGGAACAGGCGAAAGCCCAAGAGGGTGATAAGGACACGCAGCGACGCCTGTTGCGCTTAGCGCTGCTTTGGCCGCTGACACTGCTCGGCAACGTATTCCTGATTATTGCCCAGGATATCGCCAGTTTTTATCTAGGCTTTGCACTGATGACCTTCGCCGCCTACGCCCTGGTGGTGCATAGTGGGTCACAGGAAGCTCGGCTGGGAGCCAAGGCCTATTTGATATTAGCCGTGGTGGGTGAAGGGCTTATTCTTGGTGGCTTTCTATGGGCGGCCGGTGAAGCCAATACGCTGACGCTAGAAGGGGTACGCGAAGGCATTTTAGTCGCTGACCAAGGCGCCTGGATGGCCACCTTGCTGTGCCTGGGCTTTGGCGTAAAAGCAGGTGTTATCGGCCTGCACGTATGGCTGCCGTTAGCGCACCCGGTGGCACCGGCGCCTGCTAGCGCGGTGCTGAGTGGGGCGATGATTAAGGCGGGGCTACTGGGCTGGATTAGTGTGTTGCCGTTAGGTCATGAGCAGGTGTCAGAATCGCTAGCCCAGTTTGGCAACAGCATGTTAATTGCAGGCCTGGCGGCGGCGTTTGGCGCCGCGCTGTATGGGGTTTTTCAGCGTCATCCTAAAGCGGTGTTGGCGTACTCCAGCATCAGTCAGATGGGCATGATGACCGCGTTGGTGGCCATGGGCTTAGTCGCGCCAGAGGTATGGCCACTGCTGTGGCCGGGACTGGTGCTGTTTGCTGCCCACCACGCGCTGGCCAAAGGCGCGCTGTTTATGGGTACCAGTATCAGTGAGCATTTACCCCGCTGGCCGCTGCCGGTGGTCTGGGCGTTGCTGGCCCTGCCAGGTATCTCGTTGGCGGGCGCCATTGGTGCGGGCCTGATCAGCAAGTGGGGCGTGAAGAGTCCGCTGTACGAAATGCACCATGAGTCCTTGATCAAGCTGCTCAGTTGGGCGGCTGTTGGCACGGCGGCACTCGTGAGTGTTGCCCTTTGGCGTCAGTGGCAGCAGCGCCATAAGGGGGGCAGTAACCGCGAGCAGTGGGGTGCCTGGTTAGTCGCCATCGCCGCAGCGCTGTTAACACCGCTGTGGCTTCCCCTTCCAGCAGGCAGCATCGAGATACCCCCGCTGAAAGAGTGGCTGGGCATTATGTGGCCCTTTCCGGTCGGGGTGCTGGTCGCCGCGGTGGGCTGGTTATTAACGCGCCCGCTGAAGGGAAAATCGCTCCCCGCAGGTGACCTATGGTGGATCTACGCGGGTATTGTAGGCGCTGTGCTGGTGCCATTACGTTGGGTTGGGGGCTGCTGTGCCCAGATGAAAGCGACGAGCGTGGCGACCGCGCAAAAAACCGAAGAAACGTTGATGGGGCATTTAACGCGGCTGTTGTCTGCTGAGTCCTGGTTGCGTCACCATGCCAGTGGTTTGATGATGGTGCTTGCCGTATTGCTTGCGGCGCTACTGATGTGGGAAGGCCAGCGATGAGACGACTGTGTGGAATGTGCTTGTCAGGAGCCTGCTATGGGTAAGCTCCCTCGCGGTCGCCGCGCGCAGGTACCTGGTGATATACCCCAACGGGGGTGGCACGATATTGCCTGGCGGGTAGTACGCGCCGCGCGGCGTAACCGCCTTACCATGCTAGCCGCCGGTGTGGCTTTCTACGCCTTACTGGCGCTGTTTCCCACCATTGCGGCGGTCATTTCAATCTGGGGGTTACTGTTTGACCCTTATGAAGCTGGCCAGCAGCTTTACGAAATCAGTCGTTTTATGCCGCCAGATGCTGCCGAGTTAATCGATAAGCAGGCCCAGCAGGTCGTTGAGAGTGCTGAGTCAGGTAGCTTTCTGGGTGCTCTAGCCGGGTTGCTGATTGCCATGTTTATCGCTTCCAAAGGGGTGGCGGTATTAGTCATAGGACTGAACGTGGTGTACGGCGAAAGCGAAAAACGCAGCCTGTTACACCGCAGTACGGTATTGGTATCACTGACCTTTGGCTTGATTTTTATGACCCTGGTGTCGCTGGCGTTCATTGCCATCGTGCCGGTGGTCGTCAACGCCCTGGCGATTGATCCGCCGCTGAATAAGATCCTGCAGTGGCTGCGCTGGCCTGCATTATTGTTCATGATGAGTATGCTGATTGCGCTGCTGTACCGCTACGCGCCTTATCGGCGTTCGGCCCAGTGGCGTTGGTTAAGCTATGGCACGCTGCTGGCAACGGTGATGTGGCTGTTAGGTTCCGGTGGGCTTTCGCTTTATGTGCGCTACTTCTCTACCTTTAGTGAGCTTTACGGTTCCCTGGGCGCCGTGGTGGCGCTGATGATCTGGTTCTGGTTGTCTGCCTTTGTCGTGCTGTTTGGTGCGGAAGTTAACTGTGAGATGGAGCGCCAGACCTTCAACGACACCACCGTTGGAGAGGCGCGCCCGTTAGGTGAACGTGAAGCATTTGCCGCGGACACCATTGGTGCCCCCCGGTCATTGAAGGACTTAGCAGGGAACAATGAGACTGAATAACCCCCCACCCTTTGTTAGCGGTGGGAGGCGGTTGGTTTGAAAAGCAGCTCTAAAGCAGCTCTTCCGCCGCTAGGGCCAAGCGCGAACGCTCGACGCTTTTCAAGGTGATATGCCCAGCGTGGGGCCAATCGCGGAAGCGCTCAACGACGGCGGCCATGCCGCAGGTGTTGGCAGTCAGATAGGGGGTGTCAATCTGCCCGACGTTGCCCAGACAGACAATTTTTGTATTGCGCCCCGCCCGTGTCACCAGCGATTTAAGCTGTTTGGGGGTGAAGTTCTGCGCCTCATCAATGATAAGAAAGGTGTCGTTTAAGGTGCGCCCGCGCATAAAACTTGGCGCGCGTATCTGCACCCGCGAGCCAATCAACTGCCGCGTGGCGCCGTTATCCCAGCTTGATTCTCCCTCCTCGTTGCGCAGCAGGTTGTCCATATTGTCGTGGAAGGCACCCATCCACGGTGACATTTTCTCCTCCTCGGTGCCCGGTAGAAAGCCAATGTCTTCGCCCATGGGGATCGGCGCGCGGGTAAACACAATGCGTTCAAACAGCTTAGCGTCCAGGGTTTGCTGAAAGGCCGCGGCCAGGGTCATAAAGGTCTTACCCGTACCGGCATTACCAGCAATGGTGACCAGATCAATATCGGGATCCATAAGTAGGTTGAGGGTGAAGTTTTGCCGACTGTCGTGAGCGTGAACGCCCCAAACACCTGCGTGGTGACGGTAGTTGGTGAGTAGCTGAAGGCGCGCCGAAGAGGGCCCCAGCTCGCGAACGATCGCTTCAAACTCCGCGCCGTTTTCGCTATCCGAGACCAGCATGCCTACGTGCCAGTGGCGGGGCATATTGCCGGTGAGTTGGTAGAAAGTGTGGTGATCAAGTCGTTCTACGGTGACGTCAACATTCAACGTTTCCCATAGTGATGCACCATGCTGGCCTGCGGAGGCGTAGACCTGTGCGCCCTCAATCATGGCGTCACTGTCGGAGAAAGCGCGGTCGTTGAGATAATCTTCTACCGGTACTTTCAGCGCAGCGGCTTTAACGCGCAGGTTAATGTCTTTGGTGATCAGAATGACCGAGGCGTCGGGACGTTCTTCGCGTAGGCGACAGGTCTCGGCCAGTATGCGGTTATCGGGGCTATCGTCGAGGGAATCAAACAGCTTTAAATCGTTGTAGCATAAAAAGTGCAGGCGTCCTGTGTCGCCACTGAGTCGGGGAATTGGAATGCCGCGTTGGATCTCATCAAAGGTGACTTGGCTGGTAAGGTCGGAGAGCGTACGGCTGATTTGGCGAGCCGTGCGGGCAATTTCACGTACACCATTTTTGTGCTTATCAAGTTCCTCCAGGACGGTCATGGGGATAACGACATCGTGCTCATCGAAGTGGTAGAGCGCGGTGGGGTCATGAATCAGGACATTGGTGTCCAACACATACAGCCGAGTGGCTTTCTTATCGAGTCGTACCATCGTTGGAATCACTCCTTGGTTGACGGCAACTTCGACACTGGCAGGTGCGTATTACGTCTGGATGACACTTACCAGTGTTCCTCACGTGGCGTGTCCTGGCGTCTCCTTATTTAGCTCTTTTTAATAGCGTGGAAGGCTTTGGCGTTTTTTTCCACAAAAAAGATTTCAACGATATGTCAGTGAGTCCGTGCTGGCTTAATTGAGGGTAGCCAAAAAATGCGTCACTTTATTTAACAGCGCAGTGGCGACCACGCCGCAGTTATCGCTCTCCACATAGCGGTAGTAGTGGCTCTCTAACGCTAGATCGTGATTTAACGTGCAGAGCGTGCCCGCCTCCAAGGCGCCTTTAACCAGCGGGTAGGGCAGCAGCGCCCAGCCGGTCGCGTTGATAACGGCATCGCGAATCACCTCAAACATGGTCAGCCCAAGGTAATTACCTGAAAACAACGCTTCGCTGATCAGCTTGTCGTCCTGTACATGGGTTAAACACACTTGAGTGTACTGGGCCAAGTCGTCGCGGTTAACGCTGGGGAGACGGCTTAGCGGGTGATGGGGCGCTGCCACTAGCCGCATACTGACTGGGGCCAGATTGGCGGCGTTGGCGTCAATACCTTCAGCGGTATATAAGCCAAAGGCAATGTCCACCGTTTGGCGCTGCACAAACTGGGTGTGCTCCTGGGGTGGCACCAAGTACACCGAAATCGCGGTTAACGGAAACTGCTGTTTTAAATCATGCATCACCTGGCGCCAAAACACCTCGGGGAGAGCGTCATCACGGGCAATGCCGAGTTGGCTTTCAACGCCCTGCAAGTGTTGGTGGCAGTGTTTCTTGATCCGGCTGGCGCTGGTGAGTAAACGGTAGCAGTCGGGAAGCACGCTATCGCCTACGGCGGTCAGCGTTAGGCTGTTGCCCGAGCGCTCAAATAGAGCCACGCCCAAGCTGTCCTCCAGCGCATTGACGGCAGCACTTAGCGTGCTCCGTTTTAAGCCGGTATGCCGTGCAGCGGCAGCAAAGGAGCCATGCTCGGTGACATCAATAAAGGCCTGTACCTGTTCTGCACGCATAGTCGTCTCGTTGAGTGGTTTAAAGCGCCAATTAAGTTGGCGCTGAGCGATTCGTGATTGTCATCACTCTCGACTATTATGGCCCACAATTCGCCTAATGTGATGGAGTTATCCGCGTGACCCCCTTTGTTGCCGAGCGCCGTGCGCTAAGATTTTCAGCCATTTCAGCCAGCCTGTTTGCGTTTACCGGGCTGGTGCTAGGGCTGACCAGCGGTTCCATAACGATTCTTTTTGACAGCGGTTACTCGCTGCTGAGCCTGGTGCTGGCGTCGCTATCGTTATTTGCGCTTAAGCAGGCGCGTAAACCTGCAGACGATCACTACCCCTTTGGGCGGCTGACGGTGGAGCCGCTTGCGGTGCTGCTCAAAGGCGTAGTGATCGCGATGGTTTGTATCGTTTCGCTGGTTTCGGCTTTGTGGAGCCTGCTTGACGGCGGGCGGCTGGTCACGCTGGATTTGGCGCTGATGTTTGGCGTGGTCAACGTAACCGGCTGTTTATTAACCTGGTGGTGGCTGGCGCGTTACGCCCGGGTGGCCCGCTCTTCGCTACTTGCCGCCGAGCTGCGCCAGTGGCAGATGGATACCTGGCTGAGCGCCGCCGTTATGTTGGGCTTTGCGCTCACCTGGGGGCTAACGCAGTCGCCCTGGGCCAGCTACGCACGCTTTGCCGACCCGGTGATGGTGCTGGTTATCGCAGGTTACTTCTTACCCATGCCGATTCGTATGGTGAAGGGGGCGCTGCGGGAGCTGATGTTTGGCGGCTCATGCAGCAGCGTGCGGCGCGATGTAGTGGAGGATGTCGCCGACTTTGATGTCCGCGCCGACGATGTGCGCCTGGCCCAAGTGGGCAGCTTCCTGATGGTGGATATCCAGCTCGATAAGCAGCAGTTCGACGACGCTCAAGAGATTGTGGATAGCGTAGAGAAGCGCTGTAAGCGGCTAAACCTGCGTCCGGTTACCAGTCTTACGTTGGTCGCTGGCTGAGGCGAGTGTTGGCGAGCCGTTAATCCTGTTTCTTTTCCGGTTTGCCTTTGCGCTTTGTACTCGCGAAATCTTCTAGCTCCTCCTCGCTCATGGAGTCGTACATCTCTTTAGACGAACCATAAAGCTCACTGGGCTTGGTTTCCCCGCGCTTAGCGGAAAGCGCTGCCCCTGCCGCTTTTTGTTGCGCTTTAGAGGTTGCTGGCATTGCTGATCTCCTTTCGGTTAGCTTCCTTTTACCTACTGCACTATTGAGCATTGCACTTTTGAGCATAGTAGCTGGAACACAGCTTTCCAGCAGCATCAATCAAACCTTCCACATATGCCAATCAGTTGACTTCCATTTGCCTGTCGCGTTATTAACCTACCGGGCGAAGTGTGCCACTCAATAACGTCATCGTATCAATGCTGTTAACGAAGAGAACGCCATGACTCCAGCTATTAATGGTGCAAAACACGCAGGTATAGCCTTCCAAATCCATGAGTACCACCACGATGCCGCCGCGCACTCCTATGGGTTAGAGGCAGCTGAAAAACTGGGCGTTGCGGTGGAGCAGGTATTTAAAACCTTAGTGGTGAAGCTGGATGGTAAGCAGCTGGCAGTCGGCATTGTGCCCGTCACAGGGCAGCTAAACCTAAAGCACATTGCCAAAGCCGCTGGGGCCAAAAAAGCCACTATGGCAGAGCCGTCGGAAGTGGAGCGCACGACCGGCTATGTGCTCGGTGGGGTTAGCCCACTGGGGCAGAAAAAGCGCTTGGCCACCTTTATTGATCACTCCGCCGAGGCTTTCGCCAGTATCTATGTCAGCGCCGGGCGGCGCGGGCTTGAAATTGAGCTGGCGCCTGGGGATTTAGCCGCGCTGACTCAGGCAACCTTTGTACCGCTGGCTGCGTGATGGCGGCGCAGTTTGAGGCACTTTCTGGTATGGTGCTTCACATTATAGGTTTACGGGGCAATACGGCCCCTTCAGGAATTTTCTGTGTCCGACACTTCTTTTGCATCTCTGGCGCTTCCAGCAGCGCTACTGACGAATCTAGACACCCTTGGCTACCACGCAATGTCGCCGGTGCAGGCGGAGAGTCTGCCGCCCATGCTGGCCGGGCGCGATGTGCTGGCCCAGGCGAAAACCGGCTCAGGCAAAACCGCGGCATTTGGTTTAGCGCTGCTAGCTAAGCTGAAAGTGGAGAGCTTTGCGGTACAGGGCTTGGTGCTTTGCCCCACCCGAGAACTCGCTGACCAAGTGGCTGAAGAGCTGCGCCGCTTGGCTCGCGGTATGGCCAATGTGAAAATACTTACGCTCTGCGGCGGCGCGCCTTTTGGCCCGCAGCTCGGCTCTTTAGAGCATGGGGCACACATTGTGGTCGGCACGCCAGGGCGCATCGACGAGCATTTGCGCAAAGGTTCGCTCGCCCTGGATGCACTTTCCATACTGGTGTTGGATGAAGCGGATCGCATGCTGGATATGGGCTTTCAGGCAACCATCGATGACATCATTGCCGATACCCCAGCTGACCGCCAAACGCTGCTGTTCAGCGCGACTTTCCCGGACGAGCAATCATCGGGCGGGCTAACCGCGATGACCCGTGGCGTAATGCGCAATCCGGTGACGGTCAAAATCGCCGAGGTTCACGACGCCAGCACTATCCAACAGCACTTTTATAGCGTCGCCAATGAAGAGGCGCGATTCGACGCTTTACGCCAACTTCTGCTGGTCTATCGACCCGCCACCAGCGTGGTGTTCTGCAACACCAAACGCGAAACCCAGGCAGTGGCCGAACAGCTCACTGATGCTGGGTTTAGCGCCGTGGCGCTCAATGGCGATCTTGAGCAGAAAGACCGAGACCGTATACTGATTCTGTTTTCCAACCAGAGTGCCTCTATTCTGGTGGCCACGGACGTTGCCGCCCGGGGCTTGGATATCGCCCAGCTAGATGCCGTGTTTAACTACCAAATTGCTCGCGAGCTTGATGTGCACGTACATAGGGTTGGGCGCACCGGCCGTGCTGGCGCCAGTGGCATTGCCTGTACGCTAGTCACCCCGAAAGAGAGCTACCGGCTGGAGCGGCTGGAAGGGTTGCTGGAACAGGCGATTAAAACGGAACCCTTGCCAAAACCCCAGCACTCGGTACCGTTTGAGCCACTAATGGCGACGCTGCAACTCGCGGGCGGAAAAAAGGATAAACTGCGGCCGGGTGATATTCTGGGGGCGCTGACCAGTGAAGGTGGGCTGCGCGGTGAGCAAGTGGGTAAAATCAAAGTGCTCGCCCGCAGTGCCTATGTAGCCGTGGAGCGCAATGTGATCCAGCAAGCTCAGGCCAAACTCGAGCGTGATAAATTAAAAGGGCGGGCTTTCCGTGTTCGCCGTATCCGTTATTGAACGCGTACCAAAGAGGAGCCGACGCAGCTAACCATGAAAATCCCTAAGCGACTACAGCCGCTGGTCGATGATGGCATGATCGACGAGGTGCTGGTGCAGTTAATGAGTGGTAAAGAGGCGCAGGTCTACGTAGTGCGCTGCGGTGAAGAAGTGCGCTGTGCCAAGGTGTTTAAAGAGGCCAAACAGCGCAGCTTTAAACAGGCCGTTCAGTATCAAGAGGGGCGTAAAGAACGCAATAGCCGCCGTTCACGGGCGATGGCCAAAAAAACCCGTTACGGCCAGAAAGAGCAGGAGCAGGCGTGGCTGAATGCCGAAGTCGACGCGCTCTATCGCCTTGCCTCGGCGGGTGTTCGTGTGCCCGAGCCCCACGGTTTTGTCGACGGCGTACTGCTGATGGAGATGATCAGCGACGCCGAGGGCAACGTCGCGCCTCGCTTGGACGAAGTGACGCTAACGCCGGATCAAGCTGAGACCTACTACGCCAAGGTTATTCAGGACGTGGTTAAAATGCTCTGCGCAGGCCTGATTCACGGCGATCTGTCGGAATTTAACGTGCTGGTCGATGCCTCTGGCCCGGTGATTATCGATCTGCCTCAGGCGGTTGATGCTGCCGGCAATAACAGCGCGGCCGCGATGCTGTATCGCGATGTGGATAACATGCGCGACTATTTCGGTAAGTACGCGCCGGAGCTTCTGAATACCGAATATGGCAGAGAGATGTGGGCGCTGTATGAAACCGGTGAACTACACCCAGATAGCAAGCTCACCGGCCACTTCGATGCCGACACTCATATTGCGAACGTCGATGAGTTGATGGAAGTCATCGACGATGCCAAAGAGGAAGAGGCGGAACGCCAAGCGCGTATGCGCGATGACGAAAATGATAATGGCGAGATTCCGCAGCCTTACTAATCCAGTAGCTCATTGGCCTGGTTGACGATGTTCTCGACGGTAAAGCCGAAGTGCTTGAACAGATCCCCCGCTGGGGCGGATTCGCCGTAGGTGGTCATGCCGATCACGCGGCCTTCCAGGCCCACATAT